>JBOGFO010000498.1:0-4439 GCA_050743445.1 Acidimicrobiia bacterium | reverse complement strand
GCTGTCCACCAGCCTGGCCATCGCCTTTCCCCGCAGCCCCATGCACGTCGCCCACCAGAGCTGGGACCTCCAGATGCTCTCCGAGGGCCGGTTCCGCCTCGGGCTCGGGACGCAGGTGCGCCAGGTCAATGAGCGGTACTACGCCACGCCGTGGTCGCAGCCGGTGGAGCGGATGCGGGACTACGTCCTCGCCCTCCAGGCGATCTTCCGCTGCTGGCAGGAAGGAGAGCCGCTCCGCCACGACGGCCCCTTCTACCGCCTCAGCTTCATGAACCCGCCCTTCAATCCCGGCCCCCTGCCCTCCGGCCCGCCGCCCGTGCTCCTCGGAGCCCTCGGGCCGAAGATGACCCGCATGACGGCCGAGGTGGCCGACGGCCTGTTGCTGCACCCCTTCGTCACCGAGCGCTTCGTCCGGGAGCAGATGCTGCCCGAGGTCGAGGCGGGGCTGGGCGCCGCCGGCCGGGCCCGGACGACCTTCGAGATCGTGCCCATGGTCATGATCGCCACCGGCCGGGACGAGCGGGAGATGGCGGCGGCCGACGCCGGCGTCGCCGGCCTCGTCGCCTTCTACGGGTCGACCCCCACCTACCGCCCGCTGCTCGAGTCCGAAGGCCTGGGCGACCTCCACCACGAGCTGTTCGCCCTGTCCCGGCAGGGCCGCTGGGCCGACATGGCCGGCCTCGTCGACGATGACGTCCTGAGCCGCTTCGCCGTCCGCGGGGAGCCGAAGACGATCGGCCCGCAGATCGCCGACCGCTACGGGGACCTGACCCAGCGGGTCAACAGCTACCTCCCCTACGAGGCCCGCCTCGACCTGCTGGGAGGGCGGATTCCTTCGGCTAGCACGTCCGGGCCTGACCGTCGCCGGTCCCCGCCACCACCTTCGTCCCCGAGTCTTCCCCGTCCCACCAGGTGAGCCGCTCCTGGGCCAGCGCCACGCGGGCGACGCCGTCCTCCACCCGGACGTGACCGGTGCCGGCCAGCAGGACGCCCTGCTGGTGCCTCGACCGGTACCGGGAACGATCGACGGTGAGGCAGGCGGGGGCTTCCGGCCCGGCACCGGCCAGGACGAGGGCGGCGGCGCTCACCTCGGCCTCGCCCGTCTCCCGCCGCCACCAGGCGGGAAGGGCCACCGGGCCCGCGGGAGTCTGCCAACCGAGGACACCGGGCCGGTCGCGGCCGGCCAGGAAGGAACGGAGGGCGGGCGGGGCACCGGACACGTCGGGTGGGTCGGTGCGATTCGGTGTCCCCGGGAGCAGCCGATCGACGTCCGGCCAGCGGCCCCAGTGAGCGAGCACCCGGTGACCCTGCAACAGGGCGACCCGGGTGATCTCGATGGAGACGGCCACCCGGCTCAGGACCAGCGTGGGCGCCTGGTGGTCCCGCATCGTGTCCGTCACCTGGCGGCGGTTGCGGGCCAGAAACCCGGCCGCGGCCAGGGGAAGGTCGAGCAGATCGTTGCCGGAGAAGACACCCCGCGCCGTGAGCGGATCGACGATGCGCGCCCGGCCGAGCATCATCACCGCCCGGTCCTCGAAGTGCACCAGGGCCCCGACCCTCCGCCGGCGGGCGATGACCCGGGCCTTCACCGACCGGCGGGGGGTGACGAAGACGAGCCGCCCCCGGTCCCGGTCGAACACGGTCGGGGTGACATGCGGGCCGCGGCGGGATGACACCGCCACGTAGAGGAGGTCCCCTTCGTCGAGGACCTCGAGAACCCGGTCGTCGTCCCGCCAACCCACCGCGACAGTATGGAACCGCTCGCCTAGCCGCGGGGCACCGGAGTCCACCCCGGGGCGCACACGAAGCTGGCGGCGGCGTCCCGGGTGGTGAACTTCCCGTTGACCAGCTTCTGGGGGACGGTGCAGAGGTTGACCTTCTCCCGGGAGCCTTCCCGGGGAAAGGAGATGCCGGGCAGGCGCCCGCCGAGGGTCTCCCGGTCGAGGGCGAAGAGCCCCTCCAGGAACTGGGCCGACGCCGGCGGCTCCCGCAGGAAGGGGCCGATCTTCTCCTCGATGAGCCTCCCGACCACGAAGACGCCGCCCCCCAGGTCTCCCTTCGGGGCGCTCGGCTGATAGGCGGCCATGGCGTCGCGGTAGTCCTGGACGAGCGGCGAGGAGTCCCACGAGGCGTAGCGCCCGCCGACGAGGAGCCCTTCCACATCCTCGCCCCCGGAGAGGATCACGTCGTGGCTGGCGTTGAAGGCGGCGGCCAGCGTCGGCTCGTAGCCCTGGCGGTGGGCCGAGCGGGCCACCCGCACGATGGCCGACGAGTCGAGCAGCACGAAGACCACCTCCGCCCCGGCCTGCTGGGCCTGGATCATCTCGGCGGTGTAGTCGGGCTGGGCCAGTGACACCTGGGCCTCGTAGACGATGTTGAGGTCGCCGTAGGGGAGGAGCTTCTTCATGGTCTGGGCGTACGTCGTGCAGCCGTTGACCTCCCGGCAGTAGACGAGGCCCACCTTGTTGTGCTCGCTCATGGCGTTGATGGTGAGCAGTGCGGCCCACGCCTGGCTCGTCCCGAACGACCCCGCCAGAGGGTTGAACATCATGGGGGACGCCCCCCCGACGAAGTCACCGCCGATGCTGCCGATGACGGGGATCTGGCGCTCCTCCAGGTAGGGCATGACCGCGCCCAGGGTGTTGAGCGTGTACTCGTTGATGAAGGCGATCACCTTGTCCTGCTCGACCAGCTGGCGGACGAGCGCCTGGGCCCGGGCGGGGTCGTTCCCGTCGTCGGCCAGGACGACCCGTACCCGGTGGCCGGCCAGGCCGCCCCGGGCGTTGAGCTGGGACGCCCAGGCCCGGATGGCCGGCGGAGTCGGCCCGGTCACCGCCCCGAGGATGCCGGCTTCGACCCCGATCGAACCCAGCACCACGTCGGAGAGGGTCCCGGCCGGTGTCGTTGGGGCGGGGCCGGCACCGGGATCGGGTACCACCTGACCGGAGGCCGGCGCGGGTTCCGACGCCAGCGGGACGGCAGCGGACCCGGCGGCGCTGGATCGGGGGCTGGCTCCGGCGGAGGGGACGGCCCCACCGGCTTGACCGGCTCCCGACGGTGCGCCGGCTTCCACCGCACCCACACCCGCACCCGGACGAACCACCGCGCCGGGCTCCGCCGGCCGGGCGGACGAGCCGGCGTCCGTGGGCGCGCTGACCGCCGCCGGCGTTCCGGCCCCGGGTTCACCCGACGAGCTCGCCACCTGGAGCTTGCCGTTGGCGGCTTCCAGCGCCGACGGATCGACCCGGGAGCCACAGGCGGTCAGGGCCAGCATCCAGGCCGCCACCACCGTCACGAGCCGCCGGGATGTCACGGCGATCACCACACCCGGCGCAGGATGCCCTGCTCGGCAAAGCCGGCCCCGGGCGCGCCGTCGACGTCGAACTCGAAGAACTCGTCGTAGGCGGAGAACGCCGGGCCCTCCCGCTCGACCCCCATCGGGACCCAGAAGCCGCCCAGGCGCCGGCTCATGGCCACGGTCCGGTCCTTGCCGGCGGCGGTGGTCAGGGTGGCCCGGGCGAAGAGGCCGGACACGTCGCGGGTGAAGCGGACGGCCTCCACCGCCTCGGCGCCCTCGGGGGAGAGGAAGAAGCCGTCGACCCGCTGCTCGCCGTCGACCCCCATGCACTTCATGACGGTGAGATCGAAGTCCTCGCAGCAGCCGATGACCCCGGCGTACTCGACCCACTGGGCGGCCTCGTCCCGGAAGCCCCAGGGTGCGGTCCCGCATCCCCCGGCCGGCGAAGGGCACCGCCCGCCCCTCCAGCGTGATCGTGCCCGTGACCTCGGCGCCCTGCTGGTAGTGCCGCAGCGGTGCGCCGGGGATGAGCGCGGGGAGGGCCTCGCCGGGGGTGTAGTCGGCGGGCACGAAGCGGGGTGCCAGGACCACCTCGACCTCGAGGCCGGCGGTGGCCACCGTGATGCGCCCGTCCAGATCCACGGCGATGGACGGGCTGGTGAAGCGGCCCGGTTCGAGGGCCTCGACCACTTCGACCACCCGGTCGTCGACGGCCACGCTCAAGCGGGCCCCGGCGACCTTCGGCGTTGGGGGAGGTGGAGACGTGAACCGAGCCGAGGATGCGCTGGTCGGCGGCCCAGAAGGCGGCGTAGGCGTTGTCACGCCAGGGCGGGTCGCCGGCGCCGGCTGCGTCCGCGTGGATGGGCTCGGCCAGAGGACCCCACCCTGTGGGCGTCGTCGTGCTGTCCATCACCGCCCTCAATGTGTTGACAAACTTGCTATTTTGTAGGTCAAATGCGGCATGCTGTCAACTCAACTCAACGCAACGGCTACGGTGGGCGAATGCCCGCCCGAGCGCCCGCCCGCGCCCGACGCTCCGCCGCCTCCCCGCTGGCCGAGCGGGAGGAGACCAGGTCCCGCATCCTCAGCGCCGCCCGGGACTGCTTCCGGACCAACGGTGTGCAGAAGACCACCATGGAGG
>JBOGFO010000497.1:0-1833 GCA_050743445.1 Acidimicrobiia bacterium | reverse complement strand
GTACGACCACATCGAACCGATGGCGCACCGGATCGCCGTCCGGGCGGCCACGCTCGAGCCGGTGGACGCCCAGCGCGCCTACCTGGTCGACGTCGCCCGCCGGATCGTGAGCGCCGGCTGCTTCCGGACCGATCCGCCGGCCGCCACGCCGCCGCCCGGCATCGAGGCCACCCTGTCGTGGTTCGAGCTGCTCGACGAGCACCTCGAGGACTTCGTCTCGGGTCGCGCCAGCGCCACCGACGTCATCCGCCAGGGTGGCGGCCAGCTGTGGGAGGCGTTCCAGGCCCGGGATGTGGTCTGCGCCGTCTACGGCCACGGTGTGGCCCGGGCGCTCGGTCCCCGCCTGGCCGGCAAGGACGTCCTCGAGCTCGGGGCGGGCACGGGCGGCACCACCCGTCGCCTGGCCGGCGACCTGCGCAGCTGCAAGCGGTTCGTCCTCAGCGACGTCCGCCAGAGCTTCCTCGACCGCCTGGCCGCCGACCTGCCCGGTGTGCCGCTCGAGACCGCCCTGGTGAACATCGACGTCCCGCTCAACGGCATCGGGTCCTTCGACGTGATCTTCTCCACCAACTGCCTCCACGTGGCCAAGAACCTCGTGTCCACCCTGGAGCGGTTCCGCTCCCGGCTCCGCCCCGGCGGTGTGCTGGTGCTGGGCGAGGGCTCCCACTACTCCGGCGACCTGCCGTCGCCCGTGTCGCTCGTCCTGTCGCTCTTCGACGGCTGGTGGAACGCCCCCATCTCGGCCAGCCGGCCCCAGCAGGGCTTCCTCCTCCCCGAGCACTGGTTCGCGTCCTTCGCCGCCGCCGGCTTCGAGGACGCGACCATGGAGAGCTGGGGCGACCCCCGGCGCCGCTTCGGTGGCGTCTACTGGGCCTTCGCCCGGAACTAGTGTCCGGCCCGATCACGCGCCCTCTAGTTTGAGGGCATGGTGGGCGAATCCGGGATCTGGGAAGGCGACTTCGACGGCGACCGCTATCAAGAGCGCTTCGACTCCCTGGCCGCCACGGGCGCCGACATCCACGGCGAGGCCGACTTCGTGATGGGCCTGGCTCCGGCCTCGGTCCTCGACGCCGGGTGCGGCACCGGCCGGGTGGCCATCGAGCTGGCCCGGCGGGGCATTGACGTGGTGGGCGTGGACCCCGACCCGTCCATGATCACCACCGCCCGGCGTCTCGCTCCCGAGCTGACCTGGGTCCTGGCCGGCATGGCCGGCCTGGACCTGGACCGGCGCTTCGACGTGGTGGTCATGGCCGGCAACGTGCCCCTCTTCACCCCGCCGGGCACGCAGGCGGCGCTGGTGGCCGGCTGCGCCCGGTTCGTCACCGCCGGCGGCGCCCTGGTGGCCGGCTTCCAGCTCACCCACGGCTACGGCCTCGGCGACTACGACGCCCACTGCGCCGCCGCCGGCCTGGAGCTGGCCGAGCGCTTCGCCACCTGGGACCGCGACCCCTTCGACGCCGGCAGCTACGCCGTCTCGGTGCACCGGCCGGCTTAGCCCGGGCCTCCGCATCTGGGCACGGATTTTCTCAACAGTTGAGAAAATCCGTGCCCAGAATCGAAGAAGCCGCGTCCTACCCCCGCGATACGGCCAGCCGACCGGCCAGGAACCTCCGCTCGGCCGCGTTGGTGGCGAGGTCCAGCGCCGCCTCGTAGGCGCCGGTGGCGTCGTCCGGACGGCCGAGGCGGACGAGCAGGTCGGCCCGGGTGGCGTGGTACAGGTGGTAGCGGTCGAGGTCGAGCGCCTCGACGGCGGCGAGACCGGCGGCCGGCCCGTCGACCCCGGCCAGGGCCACGGCCCGGTTGAGCGCCACCACCGGCGTCGGCGCCACGACC
>JBOGFO010000496.1:0-4237 GCA_050743445.1 Acidimicrobiia bacterium | reverse complement strand
TGACGTAGTCGATCAGGTCGGGGTCGCAGTTGGTGTCGACCACGGCCACCACCGGGATGCCGAGCTTGTTGGCCTCGGTGACGGCGATGTGCTCCTTCTTCGTGTCGATCACGAAGATGGCGTCGGGCTGCTTCTCCAGGTAGCGGATGCCGCCGAGGTTGCGCTTGAGCTTGTCGAGCTCGCGGCGCAGGATCAGCGCCTCCTTCTTGGGCACGGCGGCGAACTCGGGGGAGTTGACCTGGCGCTCCAGCTCGTTCATCTTCGCCACCCGGGCATGGATGGTGGAGAAGTTGGTCAGCATGCCGCCCAGCCAGCGCTGGTTGACGTAGGGCATGCCGGACCGCCCGGCACCTTCGGCGATGGGCTCCTGCGCCTGCTTCTTGGTTCCGATGAAGAGGATCGTGCCTCCCTCGGCGGACATGTCCCGCACGAAGTGGTAGGCCTTCTCGATCCGCTCCAGCGTCTGCTGGAGGTCGATGATGTAGATGCCGTTGCGCTCCCCGAAGATGAATCGCTTCATCTTCGGGTTCCAGCGCCTGGTCTGGTGGCCGAAGTGGACTCCGGCCTCCAGGAGCTGCTTCATCGTGACGACAGCCACGCGGTGTTCTCCTTTGTCCCTCGGTTCGGCGTCCGCCCGCACAACACGTGGCCCCGTGGGACCGCGTTCACCGATGGGATGCGGGCGTGTGAATTCGCGGCCGGGAGGCCGGGTCGGGCACGAGTGTAGCCGCCCCGGCCGATGGGCTTTCCGGGCGCCCGGAGCACACCACAGGCCCGATCTCAGGGTCGATAGGCGGGGTGGCGGGAGCGAGGCGGACACGCAACAGGGGCCCCGACATGAGGGCGGGATCGACGTAGTGCCCGGCCCGGCGGACGCCGAAGTGCACGATGTCGGGACCGTGGCCGGGGCCGGTCCCGCCCGAGAGGCCGATGACGTCGGTGCCCTCGACGTTCTGGCCGGGGAAGACGTCGACCCGGCTCAGGTAGGCGTAGCTCGTCTGCAGGGCTCCGGGATGGTCGACGGTGACGAACAGGCCGCCGGCGACGTCGCCGGCGAAGCTCACGATCCCGCCGGCGGCCGACCGCACGGGCGTCCCCGGAGGTACCCGGTAGTCCACCCCCCGGTGACCCGGATCCCAGGGCTTCGCCGGAGGGTCGAACGGACGGGTGACGGGCCCGTCCACGGGTGGAGACAGGACAAAGACGGCAGCCAGGAGCAAACGGTTCATTTCCCCCTCCTCGGGGCGCGACGGCAGCGGAGGGGGAAGGGTGGGGGGAGACAACAGAGGGGGAAGGGTGGGGGAGACAACAGAGGGGGAAGGGTGGGGAAAGCAACCGGGAGCGTACCTGGGGCCGCCCCGGGAGAACCTGGGAATTACCCGGCCAGGCCCCGCTCCGGCTCGAGGAGCCGCGACCGGAGCTGGAGGATGCCCTTGGTGTGGATCTGGCACACCCGGCTCTCGGTGACCCCCAGCACCTCACCGATCTCGGCCAAGGTGAGGCCGTTGTAGTAGTAGAGGTTGAGGACGAGCCGCTCCCGCTCGGGCATCCCCTTGATGGCCTCGGCCAGGATGTGCTTGATCTCCTGCACCTCGTACGCCTCGACGGGGTCGTCGGTCCCGTCGGCAATGGTGTCGGCCAGGGTCGACTGCCCGCCGCCGTCGCCGGGGTCGGAGCCCGAGAGGAGCTCGTCGAGGGGGACGATCCCCACCAGCGAGATCTGGGAGAGCGTCTGGGCGAACTGGTCCTTCGTCATCTCCAGCTCGGCGACGACCTCATGCTCCTCGGGGGTGCGGTGCAGCTCCCCTTCGAGCTTGGCGTAGGCCCGTTCGATGGCCCGGGCCTTGGCCCGTACCGACCGGGGAACCCAGTCGATCGTGCGCAGCTCGTCGATGATGGCGCCCTTGATGCGCGACATCGCGTAGGTCTCGAACTTGTAGCCCCGGGCCGGGTCATACTTGTCGATGGCGTCCATCAGCCCGAAGATGCCGTAGCTCACCAGGTCGGCCTGCTCCACGTTGTGCGGGAGCCCGACCGCGACACGGCCGGCCACGAACTTGACCAGTGGCGAGTAGTGGAGGATCAGCCGGTCGCGCAGGTCCTTCCGGCTCGAATCCTTGTACTCCCGCCACAGGCCCTCGATGAAGCTGGCGTCGTCCACGGCGGGGGCCTCAGGCACGGGGATGGGTTTCGGAATAGACCGCCCGGAGGCGATCCCTGGTGAGGTGAGTGTACAGCTGGGTCGTGGCCACATCGGCGTGACCCAGGAGCTCCTGCACCGACCGCAGATCCGCGCCGCCCTCCAGGAGATGGGTGGCATAGGCGTGCCGCAGGACGTGGGGGCTGACCGCCCGCCCGTCGGGCAGGGGATATCGGGCCAGCACCCGGCGGGCGTCGCGCGGCGTGAGGCGCCGGCCGGCGGTGTTGAGGAAGCACGCTTCCGGGGGTGAATCGGCCGTGGCCAGGAGGGTCCGGCCCTCGGCGAGGTAGAGGTCGAGCGCCGCCGACGCCGGGCCACCGAGCGGGACCCGCCGGATCTTGGCCCGCTTGCCCAGCACCGTGACCGACCCCCCCTTGAGGTCGCAGTCGGTCCGGTCGAGTCCGCACAGCTCGGCGACGCGGATCCCGGTGCCGTAGAGCAGCTCCAGGACGGCGGCGTCCCGCCGGGCCAGCGCCTCGTCCCGGGACCCACCCGGGGTGGCCGGTCCGCCGGCGTCGAGCATGACGGCCACGTCGGCCGCCCGGGGAACCCGGGGCAGGCGCCGGTCGCCGGAGGGCGCCCGCAACCCCCGGCTGGGGTCGGAGACGAGCGTGCCCCGCCGGCGGTGCCAGGCGAAGTAGGCGCGCAGCGCGGCCGCCTTGCGGGCGATGGAGCGACGGGCCAGGCCCTTGGTGGCCAGGAAGGCGAGGTAGCGCCGGAGCAGGAGCCGGTCGACCACCCGGGGGCCGTCCACGCCGCCCCGTCCGCACCATTCGCTGAACTGGGTGACGTCGCGCCGGTAAGCCGCTCGAGTGTGGGGGCTGGCGGCCGTGAGAGAGAGGACGAAGTCATCGACGGCCCAGGCCATCGAAGCAACGCTACGGAGCGTGGGCGGGGGGCGTCAACGACCCCCATCGCATTTGCGCCGGTTAGAAGAGGTTCCCCTGGTTGGCGGAGGGCATGGCCCAGGGGAGGTTGTCCATGTAGATCCACGAGCGCCGGTGGATGGCCGTCGGTCCGTAGCCGAGCAGGGCGCACCGGTGGCGGGGCGACGGATAGCCGCGGTTTGAGTCGAAATCGAAGCCCGGGTAGCAGTCGGCCACGGCCGCCATGAGCCGGTCCCGGGTCACCTTGGCCACCACCGACGCGGCCGCCACCGACAGGCAGTGGGCATCGCCGTCGATCACGGTGCGCACCCGTCCGGGCTGGGCGAGGTAGTCGTGGTTTCCGTCGAGGATGATCCGGTCGGGCTTGATCCCGTCGAGGGCGGCGAGGGCCCGTTCGGCGGCCAGACGCAGGGCGGCGGTCATCCCGAGGTCGTCGCATTCGGCCGGACTGGCGTGGCCCACGGCGTAGCCCAGCGCCCAGCGGAGGATGCGGGGGTAGAGGGCCTCGCGCTCCTCCACCGTGAGGACCTTCGAGTCGCGCACCTTGACGATGCGGGGCATGGCGGAGGACACGACCACCGCTCCCACCGTCACCGGGCCCGCCCAGGCACCGCGCCCGACCTCGTCGATCCCGCAGACAAGGGTGTCACCGGCCTCGAAACAGGCCTGTTCAAAGGTCAGGTTGGGGACCGGCGCCCGTCTCGCCGCTGCCGCCAGAACCATGGCCGGGGACGGTATCAGGTGCCGGAGCCGGGCTCAGGGAGCGTGCATCGTCCGGAAGCTGAAGACCGACGGGCTGTTCGGATCGACGGTGGCCAGGACCCAGCGGCTGGAGTTCTCGGGGCCGTAGGTCTCCACCCGGGTGAAGTCGTCGAGCTCGCTCCAGGGATGGTCGATGTGGAAGGAGTGCGTGTCGCCGTGGACCAGGACGACGGGCCGGCCGAACTCGGTGGCCCGCTCCCGGAGCAACCGGTAGAGACGCCCCCCCGAGGGGGAGAACGAGTTGTCCTGCCAGACCACCATGACGCCGGGCGCCCCACTGGATTCCGCCAGGTCGAAGGCTTCGTTGAGCCAGCGCTCGTTGGCGTCGCGCTGGCTGCCGCTGGCCCCCGAGGAGCCCGGTTCGTTGATGGTGACGAAGACCACGCCG
>JBOGFO010000495.1:0-4744 GCA_050743445.1 Acidimicrobiia bacterium | reverse complement strand
GGTGCGGACCCCCCCGGCCCAGCCGGCGCCGGCCTCGCGGCGCGCCAGTGGGACCTAGCTCACCAGGCGCCCCAAAAAGGCCATAAGCAGGGATCCGGACCTTTTCGGGTGAATTAGCAGGGGAACTCGCGAACCTAGGGACCGTCCGACCCGGGCGCGCTCCCGGCTGCGTGGAAGGTTGCTCGATGTTCGAAGCGCACTCCGTTTCCAGGCCCCGCCGTCTTGCCCTGGCTGCCGCTCTGAGCCTGGCCGCGGCATCGCCGGCCCTCCAGGCCGGGGCGCCGCTGGCCCGCGCCGACGACGGACCGACCGCCACCTATGCCGTCACCGCCCCGCCCGGCTACTGGCTGGTCGGCCAGGACGGAGGCGTGTTCTCCTACGGCGGCGCCAGGTTCTTCGGTTCGACGGGCGACGTCCGCCTGAACCAGCCCATCGTCGGGTTGACGCCGACCAACACCGGCGAGGGCTACTGGATGGTGGCCTCCGACGGGGGAGTGTTCTCCTTCGGGGACGCCCGGTTCTTCGGGTCGACGGGCGCCGTCAAGCTGAACAAGCCGATCGTGGGCATGGCGTCCACGGTGACGGGCGACGGCTACTGGATGGTCGCCTCCGACGGCGGCATCTTCTCCTTCGGGGACGCCCGGTTCTTCGGGTCGACGGGCGACGTCAAGCTGAACAAGCCGATCGTGGGCATGGCCCCGACCGCCTCCGGTCAGGGCTACTGGCTGGTCGCCTCCGACGGCGGCCTGTTCAGCTTCGGCGACGCCGCGTTCTACGGATCGGGCCAGTCGAGCGGCAAGGCGATCGTGGGGATGACCGCCACGCGCACCGGCCGGGGCTACTGGCAGGCGGCGGCCACCGGCGAGGTCCTCGCCTTCGGCGACGCCGCCGACTACGGCTCGGGCCGGGTGAACGCCCCGGTGGTGGGCATCTCCCGCACGGCCAGCGGCGGCGGGTACTGGATGGTGGCTTCCGACGGCGGCATCTTCAGCTTCGGCGACGCCGCCTTCCACGGCTCCACCGGTGGCGTCAAGCTCAACCAGCCCATCGTCGGACTCGCCGTCCCGAGTCCGGGCCGGTCCGACCCCGGGCCCACGGGTCCCGGGCCGACGACCCCCGGTTCGACGAACCCCGGGACCACGCCGACCACCACCGGCCCCGGCGGCCCTGACCCGGACGACGACCCGCCCACGTACGAGTACGAGCAGATCAGCCCGCCGATGGAGTCCCCCAACGGGGGCACCAACACGGCCGACATCCCCACCAGCGGAACGAACTGCGGCTTCCCCTCGGCGCCGGAGCGCAACGACCTCCCGGCCGACATCGACTACGTCGGCGAGGCCTCGGGTCTGGTCGCCTCCGACCGCTACCCGGGCTGGTACTGGATGATCCGCGACGGCGCCAACAACCCGCGCCGCGACGAGATGTACGCCGTGAAGATCAACTCCAACGGCGACGTCACCTCCCGCCCGGTGCCCATCCCCGGCGCCTTCAACGGCGACTGGGAGGAGATCAACTACAGCATCGGCTCCGACGGGCGGGCCCGCCTGTGGATCACCGAGAGCGGGCAGAACACGTCGATGGGCGTGTTCGACGACATCTACGAGGTCCTCGAGCCCGACCCGGCGACGGCCGAGACCGCCGAGCTGCTCAACACCTACGAGTACCAGTATCCGGACCGGGCCTACAACACCGAGTCGGCCTTCATCCATAACGGCCTGCTGGTGATGGTGGCCAAGGTGACGCCCCACGCCCGGGTGTACCGCTTCGACTCGCTCACCCCGGTGGCGGCCGGTGCCGACCCCCGCGACCACAACCCCCGCTTCAAGAACGTCCCCACCTACATCGGCGAGTTCGGCAACAGCAAGGACGTGTCGGTGGTGCGCCAGTCGCCCAACGGCAAGATGCTCATCACGTCCTCGCACCAGGTCGTGCACATGTACCGCTCGACCGACGGCTCCGGATCGCTCAAGAGCTTCCTCGGACGCCTTCCCGACTGCGAGCTGAAGGCCTTCCCGGACGGCAACGTCGAAGCCGGCGAGTTCGAGTCCAACACGGTGATGGTCTTCCTCGACGAGCTGAAGAAGAGCTTCCGCCTCACGATCGCCCCCTGACCGACCCCGGCGGCGCGCAGAAATCGGGTCTACGCCAAACGGGGTGGGTGGCTTCGCCGGAGCACCACTTCTGGTTCGACGAGGTCCAAGGACGTCGCCGGTTCGGCCGTCGGCCATGACGACGGGGAACGCGCGGACCTCGGGGCCGCCCCTCGCAGACAGGTTACCTTGACACTTCGCTCCTGACAAGGTACCCTGTCGTCATCGAGATCGCCGATCACGCCCGCAGGCACGGCATCTCCGACGAAGACATGCTCCACGCCGCCCGCAACGCCTTCGCCGAGATCCCCACCGGCCGCACCGACCGGATCTTCCTTATCGGCACCGACACGACTGGACCGCTTTGTCCAGGTCATGGTCGTCGACCCCGACACCGACCCGGCCATCATCCACGCAAACGTGCTCCAACCGAAGTTCTACCGCTACCTGTGAAAGGTGATGCCCATGCCCCGCACCCGTGAACAGCTCGAGCAGGCCGCCGCCGAAGCCGAGGCCTGGCTCGACCGGCTCGACCCCGATACCGTCGACGCCGAAGACCTGAGCGACCTGCGCGCCATCGCCGAGGCCGTCGCCAACGTCGCCGCCGCCCAGGCGCACCTCGAGGTGACGGTCCGCGCCGCCCGGAACCGCGGCCGGTCCTGGGGTCGGATCGCCATCCCGCTGGGCACATCACGCCAGGCCGCCCGGGAACGATTCGAGGAGCACGCCAGGCGCTGACGTCATCGTGTGGGCTGGCACAGCTCGCCGGATGGCGGCCGGCGACGTGCACCGCGGGCCGGAAGGAGAGGGGAGGAAATCTCGCCCGACCAGGAGTTTTTTCGCCTGGTCGCGTTCAAAAGCAGGCGTTTGGGGGGTACAAATGGTTGTGCTGGGGGGAGGGCGGTCAATGTTGACCTGCCCGTCAATGGATGCACATCCACTTTTTCAGGCTGGGGGGCAAGGTCTCGACACCCGTTGAGGTGTTGCCGCGCCCCGCGCTCCCCGCCCCGGAGCCGGTTTCTCCCGAGCCCCCCGCCGATCCCTCACCTCGACGGCGGCGCTCGCCCATCCGGTTCGTCCTGCGGACGGTGCGGCGCCTCGTCACCGCCGTGTTCCTCACGCCCGTCGTGGTGGCGGCCGGAGTGGCCACCGCGCTCGCCACCTACGTGCTGCTGCCCCTCCCCGCCACCCTGCCCCAGGAACGGGCCCAGCCCGAAGCCAAGGCCTCCAACGTCTACGCCATCGACGGCAGCCCCATCGGCCAGTTCCGGGGCGTGGACCAGCAGGTGACGATCTCGGCCGAGAACATCCCCGACACCATCCGCCGGGCGGTGGTGGCGGCCGAGGACCGCCGCTTCTTCGAGCACCGGGGCATCGACTGGCAGGCCATCGGACGGGCGGCGGTGGCCGACGTCCAGGCGGGCGAGATCGTTCAGGGCGGCTCGACCATCACCCAGCAGCTGGTCAAGAGCCTCTACACCGGCGGGGAGCGCAACTGGGCGCGCAAGGCGCGTGAGGCGGCGCTGGCCATCCGCCTCGAGCGGACCTATCCCAAAGAGGAGATCCTGGCCCGCTACCTGAACCTGGTGTACCTGGGCGAGTCGACCTTCGGCGTGGAAGCGGCCAGTCAGGGCTACTTCCGCAAGCCGGCCAAGGAGGTCACGCTCTCCGAGGCCGCCCTCCTGGCCGGGGTGATCCCCGCGCCCAGCCTGTACTCGCCCCGGGCCAACCCCAAGCTGGCCGAAGAGCGCCGGCTGATGATCCTCGACAAGTTGGAGAACTACGGGATGGCCACCCCCGAGGAGCTGGCCCAGGCCCGGGCCGAGGTGCCCGCCATCCACCCGGCGCCCAAGCCGCAGACCCGCTACCCGTACTTCATGGACTACCTGCGGGTGTACCTCCTTCACGTGAAGGGCTATCCCGCCGACCTGGTGTACCAGGGCGGGCTGAAGATCGAGACCACACTCGATCCCCGACTCCAGGCTGCGGCCGAGGCCTCCCTGGCCCGCCTCGACCAGCCCAACGACCCGGAGGCGTCCCTGGTCGCCGTCGAGCCCCAGACGGGCTTCGTCCGGGCCCTGGTCGGGGGGCGCAACTGGGAGACCTCCCAGGTGAACCTGGCCCTGGGTCGTCTCGGCGGCGGCACCGGTCGCCAGGCCGGCTCCGCCTTCAAGACGTTCGTCCTGGCCGGCGCCTTCAAGGCCGGGATCGGACCCGACAAGCGTTACCGGGCGCCGTCCGCCATCCGGCCCCGGGGCTTCGACAAGCCCGTCCGCAACTACGGCGGGGCGTCCTACGGCGTGACCGACCTGCGCACGGCGACGCACAAGTCGATCAACACGGTCTTCGTCCAGCTGATCAACGACGTCGGCCTCAAGGAGACGGCCACGCTGGCCAAGCAGATGGGCATCAGCAGCGTCAACCCCGACGAGAAGCTCTACGGGGTCATGGCCATCGGTACCCACGAGACCTCGACCTTGGAGATGGCTTCGGCGTACGGGGTGTTCGCCAACCACGGCCTCAAGGTCGGCGCCACGCCGGTGGTCACTATCACCGATCCCGAATCCAAGTTGGTGGAGGACAACCGCCAGCCCACCGGCGAGCAGATCCTCGACCCGATCGTGGCCGACAACGTCACCAACGTCCTCGAG
>JBOGFO010000494.1:0-5126 GCA_050743445.1 Acidimicrobiia bacterium | reverse complement strand
GGCCCGGATCGATGCCGCCGCCCGGCGCGCCCTGGGGCTGACCCGGGACCCTACGGCCGCCGCTCCCGACACCTCGGGGACGGCCGTGCCTGCCGTCGACGGTGCCGGCGAGGACGCGCCCGGTGTCGTCCTGGTGGTGGACGACGACGCGGGCAACCGCGACCTTCTTGTCCGGTGGCTGGCCCGGCTCGGCTACCGCACCCTGGAGGCGGGCGACGGCCTGGCCGCCCTCGAGGTCCTCGCCACCCACGCCGTGGACGTCATGCTCCTCGACCTGCGCATGCCCGGCCTGGACGGGTTCGGGGTCCTGGAGCGATGCCGGGCTGATCCCAACCTCGCCGAGGTCCCGACGCTGATGATCTCCGCCTCGGGGGAGACGGAGAGCGCGGTGCGCGCCATCGGGATGGGCGCGGTGGACTACCTGTCGAAGCCGTTCGACCGGGTGCTGCTCCAGGTCCGCGTCGGTGCCTGCCTCGAGAAGAAGCGGCTGCGGGACCGGGAGCACCGGCTGCTGGCCACCGTCTCCGAGCAGGCCGACCGCCTGGCTGTGCTGAACCGCACCCTGGAGGCGCGGGTGCAGTCGCAGGTCGACGATCTCGAGCGCCTGGCCCGGTTGCGCCGCTTCCTCTCCCCCCAGGTCGCCGAGCTGGTCGTCTCCAGTGGCGAAGAGAGCTTCCTCGAGAGCCACCGGCGGGACATCGCCGTGCTCTTCAGCGACCTGCGGGGGTTCACCGCATTCGCCGAGACCTCGGAGCCCGAGGACGTCATGACCGTCCTGCGGGAGTTCCACGACACCCTCGGGGCACTGGTGCACCGCTTCGAAGCCACCGTCGGGTTCTTCTCCGGCGACGGCGTCATGGTCTTCTTCAACGACCCCGTCCCCTGCGACGACGCCGCCGAGCGGGCCATCCGCCTGGCCGTGACCATGCGCCAGGAGATGGTCGGGCTCACCACCGAATGGGGCCGGCGGGGCCACGATCTCCACTTCGGGGTCGGCATCGCCACCGGGTACGCCACCCTGGGCGTCATCGGCTTCGAAGGCCGGCACGACTACGGGGTGATCGGCAGCGCCGTGAACCTGGCGGCGCGCCTGTGCGCCGAGGCTCAGCCGGGCCAGATCCTCGTGAGCAAGCGGGCCTACCAGACCGCCGGGGAGACGGTGGAGGCCGAGGAGATCGGCAAATTGGAGCTCAAGGGCTTCCACGCCCCGGTTCCGGCCTACAACGTCATCGCCGTCCGCGACCCCGGCCCCGAGGGCTGAGGTGGCCGGCGATCTCCGGGGCCGGATGACGTTGCGTGGGAATCCCCTGGCCCGGATGAAGATCGCCACCCGCCTGCTGGCCCTCTTCCTCCTCATGGCGTTCCTGCCCCTGCTCATCGTCACCTTCTTCTCCTACAAGAGCTCCGAGAGCAGCCTGCGAGGCGACGCCCTGGCGGTGGTGCGGGAGATCGCCGACGCCAAAGCCGAGCAGCTGGAGACCTTCGCCACCGAGCGGGTGCAGGCCGCGCTCGCCCTGGCCGGGATCCCCACCATCGGCGACCGCTTCACCCGGCTGGAGGCGGCCTTCAAGGAGTTCGGGATCGACTCGGCCCAGTTCGCCCAGCTCGACACCGAGCTGCGCCCGTTCTTCTCCCGCTACCTGCGCGATTTCGGCTACACCGACCTGTTCCTGGTCACGCTGACCGGCGAGGGCATCTTCGCCGTCAACGACCGCGAGGGCCTCGGGTTCAACTACGTGACCGGCCCCTTCAAGGGGACGGACCGGGCCGAGGCCTTCCGCCGGGTGCGCGACGGCGAGTCGGTGCGCCTCCTCGGCTTCGAGGAGTACGCCGTCAACCAGCGCTCCGGGTACATCGGGGTGCCGCTCAGCCGGGGACCGGACCTGATCGGGGTCGGCGTCCTCGAGGTGTCCAAGGACGAGGTCTACAACATCGTCTCCGACCAGACCGGTCTGGGGGCGACCGGGGAGACCCTGGTGGGAGCGAAGACGGGCCGCGTCGTCCTCCTCACCGCCCCCACCCGTCTCGACGCCGAGAGCCCCTCCATCCGGGGGATCGCCATCGGCGGGGAGGAGGAACGACCCCTCCAGGCGGCCGTGGAGCAACGGGAGGGCCACGGCGAGAGCATCGACTACCGGGGGGCGGACGTCCTCTCGGCCTGGCGGTGGCTGCCCACGCTGCGCTGGGGGCTGGAGGTGAAGCTCGACACCGCCGAGGTGCTCGAGCCGCTCGGTGGGCAGCGGCGCACCCTGCTGGGCCTGGGAGTCGTCGGGCTGCCCGCCCTGGCCGGCGCGGCCCTGCTGGCCGCCCGCTCGGTGTCGCGGCCCATCCGCCGCCTCACCACCGAGGTCCGCTCCATCAGCGGCGGCGACCTGGAACGCGCGGTGCCGGTGGAGCGGGACGACGAGGTGGGGGAGCTGTCCGTCGCCTTCAACGCCATGACGGCGTCGCTGGCCGAGAGCTACGCCTCGGTGGAAGAGACGGTGCGGGTGCGCACCGGCGAGCTGCGGCTGCTGCAAGAGGTGGCGGTGGCGGCCAACGAGGCGGAGAGCATCGAGGAGGCGACGCGGACCACGCTCCGGCTGGTGTGCGAGTACGCCGGCCTGGACGCCGGCCATGCGCTCTTCTTCCCGGCCGACAGCCCCGAAGCCGGGTTGGCGTCGTCGGGCATCTGGTACGGCGCCGAGACCCCAGCCCTCTTGAAGTTCCGGGAGGTGGCCGAAGCGCTCCGGTACCCCCCGGGCCTGGGACTCCCCGGGTTCGTGCTGTTGGAGCAGCGCCCTGTCTGGTGGGAGCAGCCCAACGACTTCTCCTCGCCGCCGGAGTTCCCCCGGACCGACGCCGCCCGGGACGCGGGGATCAAGGCCGCCGCCGCCTTCCCCGTCCGGGCCGGTCGTGAGATCGCCGGCGTCCTCGAGTTCGTGTCCCACGACGAGCGCGGGCGGGACGAGGCACTGCTGGCCCTGATGGACGACGTCGGTACCCAGCTGGGCCGCGTCCTCGAGCGGACCCGCAGCGAGGCCGCCCTGCAGGAGGCGGTCGAAGCGGCGGAGGTGGCCAACCAGGCCAAGAGCACCTTCCTGGCCTCCATGAGCCATGAGCTGCGCACCCCGCTCAACGCCATCATCGGCTACTCCGAGATGCTGGAGGAGGACCTGGCCGGCACCGAGGCCGAGCACGCCCAGGCCGATCTGGAGCGGATCAACGCCTCCGGCCGCCATCTCCTGGGTGTGATCAACGACATCCTCGACCTGTCCAAGATCGAGGCGGGCAAGAGCGACCTGTACCTCGAGGACTTCGCCGTGGCCGCCCTGGTGGCCGAGGTGGCGGACAGTGTCCGGCCCCTGGTGGAACGCAGCGGCAACGGCCTCGTGGTGGAGGTGGCCGCCGACGCCGGCGAGATGCACGCCGATCTCCAGAAGGTCCGCCAGGCGCTCCTCAACCTGGCCTCCAACGCGGCCAAGTTCACCGAAGCCGGCACCATCACCCTCTCCGCCGCCCGGGAAGACGAGTGGGTGGTCCTGGCCGTGGCCGACACCGGCATCGGCATCAGCGGCGACCAGCTCGAGAAGCTCTTCCAGCCCTTCAGCCAGGCTGACTCCTCCACCACCCGGCGCTACGGGGGAACCGGCCTCGGCCTGACCATCAGCCGCCGCTTCTGCCAGATGATGGGCGGCGACATCACGGTGGACAGCGAGCCGGGGCGGGGATCCGTGTTCACCGTCCGCCTCCCCGCCACGGTGGGGACCACGCCCCCTTCCCCCGCCCCGGCGCCTCCGCCATTGGCCGCGGCTCCCGAGCCGGTGCCCGGGCGTCGCCACGCCGTCCTGGTGGTGGAGGACGATCCGTCCGTGCGCAGCCAGATGCAGGACCTGCTCGGGGCGGAGGGCTACGAGGTGGCCACGGCCAGCGGACGGGAGGAGGCGCTGTCGGTGGCCCGCCGCCTCCATCCCGATGCGATCACGCTCGACCTGATGCTGCCGAGCCTCGAGGGTTGGGCGCTCCTCACCGCGCTGAAGGCCGACCCGGAGCTGGCCGACGTGCCGGTGGTGGTCCTCGTGATGGTGGACGACAAGGAGACCGGAGTCCCCTTCCGCGCCGCCGACTACCTGACCAAGCCCATCGACAAGGACCGCCTCGTCAGCGTCCTCCGGCGCCACTGCGACGGCGACACCGCCCCCGTCCTGGTGGTGGAGGACGACGGGGCCACCCGGGCGCTGCTCCGGCGGACCCTCGAGGCCCAGGGGTTCCCGGTGGCGGAGGCCGAGAACGGCGAACGGGCCCTCCAGGAGGTGGGGGAGCACCGGCCGGCGCTCATCCTCCTCGACCTCCTCATGCCGGTCATGGACGGGTTCGACTTCGTGAGCGAGCTCCACTCCCGCCCCGAATGGCGCTCCATCCCCATCGTGGTCATCACGGCCAAGGACCTCACCGCCGAAGACCAGGCCCGGCTCTCGGGCCACGTCCACGACGTGCTCCGCAAGGGTGCCTACACCCGGGCCCGCCTCCTGGCCGAGGTCCGGGAGCGGGTGGCGGCCTGGACCGGGGGAGGGCCGCCGACCTGAGCGCGTTGCGACCCCCCCGAGGCGGTGGATGCTAGAAACGCCTGGATGCTGAGAGATCTCAGGTGATCGCCGAGTCGCTGGCCGGCCGCCGCATCGCCGTCACGGGGGCGACGGGATTCCTGGGCACCGCCCTTGTCGAGCGCCTCCTGCGCTCCGTTCCCGGCTGCGAGGTGGTGGCGCTGGTCCGCCCCGGCCGGCGGGTCTCCGCCGCCGATCGGGTCCGGCGGGACATCGTCCGCAACGAGGCCTTCGACCGGCTCCGCCAGGAGTGGGGGACCGGCTTCGTCGCCGAGATCGACCGGCGCCTGACGGCCCTGGCCGGCGACGTCGGCCGGGACGGGCTGGATCTCGACGACGCCGGCCGGGCCACGCTGGCGTCCTGCGACGTCGTCATCCACTCGGCCGCCGCCGTCTCCTTCGACGTCCCCATCGACGGCGCCGTCGAGGTCAACCTCCTCGGACCCCGCCGCGTGGCCGAGGTCCTCTCCGAGACCGGGTCGTCCGCCCATCTGGTGGCGGTGTCGACCGCCTACGTGGCCGGCAACCGTCGCGGCCATGCCC
>JBOGFO010000493.1:0-5876 GCA_050743445.1 Acidimicrobiia bacterium | reverse complement strand
GTGGCTGGCCACCCGGCTGGCCGAGCTGCGGGCCCTGCGGCGCCTGGCCGACGCCCACGGCTGATGGCTTTCCACGTCACCCACCCGGACCGGGTCCTCTTCCCCGAGGAGCCGGCGGAGGGGACGGCCGAGGCGATCACCAAGGGCGACGTCGTCGCCTACTACCGCCGGGTGGCACCGGTGATGGTGCCCCACGTCCGGGGCCGGCCCCTCATGCTCGAGCGCCACCCGGGTGGCATCACCGGTGGCGGCTTCTACCAGAAGGAGGCGTCGGACCACTTCCCCGAGTGGAT
Organism: Acidimicrobiia bacterium; assembly: GCA_050743445.1. GTDB lineage: Bacteria > Actinomycetota > Acidimicrobiia > IMCC26256 > BP-133 > CAWBJP01. The sequence goes on along the minus strand of JBOGFO010000493.1, from coordinate 5,583 downwards.
CCGCCGGGCCGAGGTGCCCAAAGAGGGCGGAACGGTCACCCACGCCATGGCCGACGACGAGGACTCCCTCGTCTACCTGGCCAATCAGGGCACGCTCACCTTCCACGCCTGGCTGTCCCCGGCCGCCCGCATCTATCACCCTGACCGGCTCGTCTTCGACCTCGACCCGCCCGCCGGGGCCTTCGACGTCGTGCGGGCCGCGGCCCGGCGCCTGGCCGACATCCTCGACGGCCTGGGGCTGGTGCCCTTCGTCAAGGCGACCGGCTCCCGTGGCCTCCACGTCGTCACCCCCCTCGACGGCGACGCCGGCTTTGACGAGACCCGGACCTTCGCCCGCGAGGTGGCCGCCCTCCTGGTGGCGGGCGACCCCGAGCGGCTCACCACCGAGGTGCGCAAGGCGAGCCGGGGTGGGCGGGTGTACGTCGACGTGCTCCGCAACGGCTACGCCCAGACGGTGGTGGCTCCCTACTCCCTGCGGGCCCGTCCCGGGGCTCCGGTGGCGGTCCCCCTCGACTGGGACGAGCTCGGCCGGCGCCTGGAGCCCGACCGCTACACCATCACTAACGTGTTCCGGCGCCTGGGCCGGAAGGCCGACCCGTGGCAGGACATGGCCGCCCAGGCGCGCCCGCTCAAGCCGCTGGGGCGGCGCCTCGCCTCCTGAGTCTGTTGGCCAGGCGGGTGCGATGTTGGCCCTCTGAGGGCCAGGATCGCACCCGCCTCGGCTTCGGGCGCGGCCCGACGCGGGTCGTAGGGCTCCCAGGAACCTCCCAGGTTTGGGCCCGATGATGGTTGCAGGCCGCCTCCCCAGGCGATCACCCTCTTCACAAGGCACCTCGCAAGGAGGACATCGGAATGACCACCTGGGCTGAAGACCCCAGATCCCCGGCCGCGGCCCCGGACTCCGCCGCCATGGTCTCCCACCGGGCCAGCAAGGTCCTCGAGCACGCGATGTTCGAGGTCAAGCGGGTCGTGGTGGGTCAGGACCTCATGATCGAGCGGCTCTTCGTGTGCCTGCTCTCCCGGGGTCACTGCCTGCTCGAAGGCCCGCCCGGGCTGGCCAAGACCCTGGCCGCCGAGACGGTGGCCCGGGTGATCGGGGGCCACTTCGCCCGCATCCAGTTCACCCCCGACCTGGTGCCCGCCGACCTGGTCGGCACGCGCATCTACCGGCCGTCGAGCGAGACGTTCGACACCGAGCTCGGGCCGATCTTCGCCAACGTGGTCCTGGCCGACGAGATCAACCGGGCCCCGGCCAAGGTGCAGTCGGCCCTCCTCGAGGCGATGGCCGAGCGCCACGTCTCCATCGGCGGCTCCACCTACCCCGTCCCCACCCCCTTCCTGGTGCTGGCCACCCAGAACCCCATCGAGAGCGAGGGCGTGTACCCCCTCCCCGAGGCGCAGCGGGACCGGTTCATGATGAAGGTCCTCGTCGACTACCCCTCGACCCGGGAGGAGACCGAGATCGTCCGGCGCATGAGCGTGGCGCCGCCGATGGCCGACACCGTCCTCGGCCCCGAGGAGCTCGTCGCCCTCCAGGAGGCGGCGGACGGCATCTTCATCCACAACGCCATCGTCGACTACGCCGTGCGCATCACCGCCGCCACCCGCACCCCGGCCGAGTACGGCCTCGGTGACCTCGCGCCCCTGATCGCCCACGGGGCCAGCCCCCGGGGCACCCTGGCTCTGGTCGCCGGCTCCCGGGCCCTCGCCCTCCTGCGGGGCCGGGACTACGTCCTGCCCCAGGAGGTCTACGACGTGGCCCGGGACATCCTGCGCCACCGGGTGTTCCTGTCCTACGAGGCGCTGGCCGACGGCGTCGGCTCCGACGAGGTCGTGGAGCGCGTGCTCCGCACCGTCCCCGCTCCCCGCCTGGCTCCCAGCCAGGACTCCAGGCTGACGGGTGCCGAGCGGGCGTCATGAGCACGACCGCCTCCGCCGTCCGTCGGGAAGGCCGGCTGCGCCAGCTCGAGCTGCTCATCACCCGCAAGCTCGACGGCCTCCTCCACGGCGACCACCTGGGCCTCGTGCCCGCGGGGGGGAGCGAACCCGGAGACGGGCGTCCCTACGCCCACGGCGACGACGTCCGCCGCATGGACTGGAACCTGACCGCCAGGCTCGGCACGCCCCACGTCCGGACGACCATCGCCGACCGGGAGCTCGAGACGTGGCTGGTGGTCGACAACACCGCCAGCCTGGATTTCGGCACGGCCGAGTGCGAGAAGCGTGACCTGGCGCTGGCCGCGGCCGCCGCCTTCGCCTTCCTCACCGCCCGCCACGGCAACCGGGTCGCCGGCTCCTTCTTCGGCCCCGACGGCGCCACCGTTGTCCCGCCCCGCTCCGGCCGGGAGGCCGCTCTCGCCCTCCTGCACCGCCTGGAGAAGCGCCCCCGCTCCGGTGAAGGCGAGGTCACGCTGGCCGACGCGCTGCGCCGGGTCCGGCTCACCGCCCGCCGGCGGGGCCTCATCGTGGTCATCACCGACCTGATCGACGAGAGCCCCTGGCCCCGGGAGCTCCGCGCCCTGGCCCTCCGCCACGAGGTGGTGGTGGTCGAGGTGCGCGACCCCCGGGAGAGCGACCTTCCCCCCGTCGGTCTCCTCATGCTGGTCGACCCCGAGACGGGGGAACGCCTCGAGGTGCACACCTCGAAGAAGCTGCGGGAGCGCTTCGCCGAAGCCGCCGCCGCCCAGGCCGAGAACAGGATCCAGGCCGTGCGGGCGGCCGGTGCCGGCCACCTCGTCCTCTCCACCGACCGTGACTGGCTGATGGACATCGTCCGCTTCGTGGTGGGAAGGAGGCGGCGGCGATGAGCCTGGTCGCCCCCTCCCGCCTCTGGCTCCTGCTCCTCGTCGCCGGCCTGGCCGCCCTCTACCTGTGGCTCGGTCGCCGGCGCCGCCAGCGGGCCGTCCGCTTCTCCAATATGGCCCTGCTGCGGTCGGTCGCGCCCCGGCGCGCCGGCTGGCGCCGCCACCTTCCCGCTGCTCTCACCGCCCTGGCCATGGCTGCGCTGATCGTGGGCCTGGCCGGCCCCACCCGCCAGGTGCGGGTGCCCAAGGAGGCGGCCACGGTGATGCTGGTGCTGGACATGTCGGCGTCCATGCAGGCCCTCGACGTGTCCCCGTCCCGCTACGAAGCCGCCATCTCGACGGCCAAGACCTTCGTCGCCGACCTGCCCGACCAGGTCCGGGTCGGCCTCATCTCCTTCGACCGCTCGCCCCAGGTCGTCGCCTCGCCCACCGTCGACCACGACGCGGTGCTCGAGGGCCTCGATCACCTCGTCCTCGGGCCGGGCACAGCGGCCGGGGAGGCGCTCTACGCCGCCCTCGACGCCATCACCGGCGCCCAGGACGCCGCCGGCCTCACCCCCGAGGACGCTTCGAAGGGGTCGGCCATCGTGCTGCTCTCCGACGGTGTCACCACCGTGGGCAGCCCGGTGGCGGCCGCCGCCCAGCAGGCCGCCGAACGGGGGATCCCCGTGAGCACCATCGCCTTCGGCACCGCCTCGGGCACCGTCGAGGTCCAGGGCCAGATCATCCCGGTCCCCGCCGACCCCGACACGATGGCCCAGGTGGCCGAGCTGACCTCCGGGCGCTTCTTCGAGGCCGTCACCGCCGACGAGCTGCGGGGCGTCTACGAGGACATCGGCACCCGGGTCGGCTACGAGACGACGCCGCGCGACGCCAGCGGCGGGATCCTGGCCGTGGGCGCCCTCGCCCTGGCCGGCGCCTTCGGGCTCGGCCTGGCCTGGAACGGAAGGCTGATCTGAGATGGACCTGTCGGAGCTGAGCTTCGCCGCCCCCCACCGCCTGTGGCTGCTGGCCCTGGCCGCGGGATGCGCCGTGGCCTACGTGGTGATGCAGGTGCGCAAGCGCCGGGTCGCCGCCCGCTTCGCCACCCCGGCACTGCTCCCGCTGCTGGTGCCCCGCCGGCCGGGCTGGTGGCGCCACCTGATCGCCCTCGTGTTCGCCGCCGGGCTCGTCCTGGCCACGGTGGGCGCCGCCCAGCCCACCATCCCCGGCGAGGTCGAGCGGGAGCAGGCCACGGTCATCGTGGCCATCGACGCCTCCGACTCCATGGGCGCCACCGATGTGGAGCCCGACCGGATCACCGCCGCCATCACCGCGGCCCGGTCCTTCATCGGCGACCTGCCCTCGACGTTCCATGTCGGCCTGGTCACGGCCAACTCGGCCCCCGTGGTCGTCGTCGCCCCCACCACCGACCACCAGGCCGTCCAGAACGCCCTCGACAGCCTCGAGCTGAGTCCGGGCACCGCGCTGGGTGAGGCCATCTTCACCTCGCTGTCGGCCCTCCCCAAAGAGGTCCGGGAGGCGGCGGCCGATCGGTCCGACGCCGATGACCCGGACAAGGCTCCCGCCGCCCACATCGTCCTGCTCTCCGACGGCGTCACCACCACGGGCCGGCCCGAGAGCGCCGCCATCGACGCCGCCGCCGCCGCCGGGGTGCCCGTGTCCACCATCGCCTTCGGCACCGACAACGCCAGCGTGGTCAGCCAGGGCCAGACCGTCGAGGTCCCCGTCGACGACACGGCCCTGCGGGCCATCGCCGAGGGCACCACCGGCGCGTTCTTCGACGCCGACTCCATGGCCGAGCTCCGCCAGGTCTACGCCGATATCGACGCCGACGTCACCGTCGTCCCCGCCGACAAGGACATCGCCGAGTGGTTCGCCGCCGGCGCCCTCGCCCTCCTGGCGGTGGCGGCCCTCGTGTCGATGCTGACCACCGCCCGGGTTGTTTGGACATAGCTCACCCCGGGGGAGTAGTACGCAGCGGAATGGCTTCTCCCCGCCTCGCCCTGTGGGGAACGTTCGACGTCGACAACTACGGCGACCACCTCTTCCCCCGGGTGGCCACGTACGAGTTGGCCCGGCGCCTCCCCGGCGCCGGCGTCGACGTGTTCTCGCCTTACGGCCGGCGGCATCCGACGCCGCTGGACGACGGGCCGGTGGCCCCGCTCGGGGTGTGGACGCCGCGGCGGGCGGCGCAGCTGGCCCGGACGTACGACACGGTGGTGATCGGGGGCGGGGAGATCATCCATCTGAACGACCCGTTGCTGGCCCCGGTGTACGGCGCGTCCCCCGAGGAGCTCTCCCGGATGGCGCCGAGCCGGTTCTTCGTCGAGGCGCTGGGCTCGGAGGCCCTCGAGCGCCGCTGCCCGGTGGTGTGGCACGCCCTCGGGGTGAGCGTCGACGCCGATCCCGGCGGCGAGGCGGCACAGCGGCTCCGGTCGGCGCTGGCCGGCCGGCGCCACGTGGCCGTCCGGGACCGGTTCTCCAAGGAGCGGCTGGAGCGGGCCGGGGTGATCCGTCCGATCGAGGTGGTGCCGGACTCGGCCCTGCTGCTGGACCGGGTGCTGCCGGCGCCGGCGCTGACCGTCCGGCTCGACCGCCTGCGGGCCGGGGGGTCGTATCCGGCCGGCGGCGCGCTCGTCGTCCAGGGCTGCGACCTGATCGTCCCCCACGCTGTTGCCTTGGGCCGGGCGCTGGGGGAGTGGCTCGACCGGCGTGATCCTCCGGCGGACTCAGAGATGCTCCAACCCGTCGTCATCGAGACGGGCCGGTGCCGGGG
>JBOGFO010000492.1:0-1587 GCA_050743445.1 Acidimicrobiia bacterium | reverse complement strand
CTGCGCCTGCTGCGCCGGGCGGAACGGGGCGAGTCCGGCGACGGCGCCGGGGTGCCGGCCGAGCAGCGCCTCACCATGCGGGTGTAGCCGGGTCCCTCACGCTCTGGGCACGGATTTTCTCAACAGTTGAGAAGATCGGTGCCCAGAACCGGGTGGAGGTCAGCCTGGGCGGACGGTCTGGAGCACCCGCAGGTAGTTCCCGCCCATCACCTTGCCGATGCGGGTGTCGCCGAAGCCGGCGGCCCGCAAGCGCTCGACGAGGTGGGGGAGGGTGTCGATGGTCCGCAGCCGGCGGGGCGGGACGATGAGGCCGTCGTAGTCGCTGCCGATGGCGGCCACGTCCTCGCCTCCGACCTTGACGAGGTGGGCCAGGTGGGCGACGACCGCGTCGGCCGTGACCCGCCACGACGGACGGCCCAGGAAACCCTGGTGGAACATGACGCCCACCACGCCGCCCCGGCCGGCCACGGCCCGGATCTGGTCGTCGTCGAGGTTGCGCCACGAGGGACGGACCCCGCAGACACCGGTGTGGGTGACGACCGGCGGCAGGTCCCGGGCGTGGGTCTCGATGGCGTCCCAGAACCCGGGCCGGGAGATGTGGGCCAGGTCGACGACGACCCGGGCGTCGTTGAGGGCGGCCACGTACCCGCGGCCGGCGGCGGTGAGCGGGCCCCGGCCCCGGGAGCGGCTGAGGGGCCAGCTGGTGGCCCCCAGGGCGGAGTCGGTGAGGTGGACGAGGGTGGCCCGGGTGACGTCCCGGGTGCGGGCGATGTCCTCGGGCCGTGACCAGGCGTTGGCGCCCTGCACGGCCAGGAAGCAGGCCAACCGTCCGGCCGCCCGCGCCGTCCGGTAGCCGGCGTGGTCCGACACCACGGCCACGCCCGGGTCCGACTCGAGACCCGCCCGTAGGCGGACCAGGTTGGCCTCCAGGACGGCAGTCCGGCGGCCGGTCGGGCGGAAGGGGTTGGTGGCGATGCTCATGACCGCCCCGGACAGCCCCGCCTCCCGCATGCGGGGCAGGTCGGCCTGCGAGTAGAAGCGGCCGCCGAGGAGGCCGGCACCGTGGCGGGCGGCGAGGTCGTAGCCGATCATCCGGGTCCACACGAAGGACTCGACGTGGCCGTCGATAATCTCGAACGGCCTGGCGACGACCTCGAAGGGCGTGGCCACCTCGTAGGCGTCCGGCGTCAGGAGATCTCGGCCTGGCCCGGGGGGGTGAGCTCGACCCAGGTCTGCCCCGGGGCCAGGCGGACCTCGGCACCGGCGGAATCGACGTAGCGGGTCACGTCGGAGGCCGACGGCTTGGACCAGCGGGCCGGGATGGCGTGGCCGCCGGTGAGGATCATGGCGTCGCCTTCGCCCACCACTTCGGCCTCGGGTACCGGGGCGCCCGTGGAGTCGACCAAGCCGGTGTCCTTGTAGGTGACGAACTGGATCACCACGTTGGGCGGGGTCACCACCTGGCCGGCCCCGTCGATGTGGGCCTCGGCGTTCTGGGTCCGGCGCCAGCCCTGGGCGACGGCGTCCCATTCCCAGTGCACCATCGTCTCCCGGATCTCGCCCCGCCACCACACCTGGGCCCGGCTC
>JBOGFO010000491.1:0-2310 GCA_050743445.1 Acidimicrobiia bacterium | reverse complement strand
ACGCTGCCCGCCATCACCGCCGCCAAGCTGACGGCCCGTCCGACTCCCAGTCCGGTCCCCATATCCAGTTCCCTCCCCGATCCGAACCTGTCACCCTGGAGAGATCATCCGTGTCCAAGCGGGTGAGCCGGAATGGCGGGGTGACGGGATTCCCCTGGCTCGGTGGGAGAGAATTTCCTCGCCGAAAGGACAGGTTGCATGGCCCTGGGTGGGTTCGTCGAAGTTCGGGGGCCGGAGGGCACCCGGTTGGTCGAGTTGACCGGCGACCGGTCGTCGCTCGGCCGGGCGACGACCAACGACGTGGTCGTGCTGCTCGACGCGAGCGTGTCCCGCCTCCACGCCGTGATCGAGCGCTACCCGACCGGCTTCTGCGTCCGTGACCTGGGCTCGGCCAACGGCACCTTCGTCAACGGCGAGCCGGTGCGGGGGGAGACCAGGCTGCGGCCTGGCGACGAGCTTCGCCTGGGCAACAGCCGGCTCACGTTCTTCACCGTCGGCGACGACGACAGCGAGGTCACGGCCGTGGCGGAGGGCCCACCGGTGGTGACCCGCCGGGAGCGGGACCTGCTGCTGGCGCTGTGCCGCCCGTTGCTCGAAGGCGAGGCCTTCGCCCCGCCGGCCGGGATCCGCCAGATGGCGGGGGAGCTCTTCGTGTCGGAGGCGGCGGTCAAGTTCCACCTCGCCAACCTCTACGACAAGTTCGGCCTCGTGGAACGGTCCGAGGGGGTGCCCCGCCGGGTGGCGCTGGCCAATGAGGCCGTCCGCCGGCGGGCCGTCACCATCTCCGACCTGCGCGCCGCCCAGTAGGCGGCGCACCGCGTCAGCTCATCGGGGACAGGGTCAGCTCGCGGCGGGCGTCAGGAGCAGATGGCGCAGCCGGTCGGGAAGGCGCCGGCAGGAGCCAGGGGCAGGTTGACGAACGACGCCGCCGTGGCGTGGCGCTGCACGCCGTAGATGCCGCCGGCCAGGTTGACCAGCTGGGCCGGGGTGGGCAGGAGGTGGGGGAAGTCCGAGGTGGTGATGGTCAGGCGCAGGCGGTGGCCGGCGGGGATGGTGCTGAAGACGGGCGGAACCTCGATGTCGTAGCGGGTGACCTCGCCGGGGGTGACGGGCTTGGCCGACTCCTTGGTGTAGGGGTGCCAGGGCATGAGCGGCCGCCCGTCGGGTGAGGTCCAGGTCTTCTCGGGGTCGAGGGCCCGGAAGGAACCGAGGAGCGCCCCGGAGGTGAGGGGGTGGGAAGCGCCGGTCTCGTCGATGTCCTCGATGGTGGCGACGAACATGGTGTCGGACCGGGTGGAGGTGGCGAAGAGGGTGACGTCGATCGGGCCGGCCAGGGCGGTGGCCTCGGCCATCGGCTCGGTGGTGTAGGTCAGGGCCCCGGGGCCGGCTTGAATCGAACGGTCGTCGGCGATGCAGCCGTCGAGGGGACCGAGGACGCCGCCCAGGGCGGAGGGGCCACCCAGACCCCACACGTCCGTGGCCCGGTTGCAGGGGCTGCCGACGCCGGTGAAGAGAATGCTGTCAGCGGCGTTGCTCCCGGACCCGGCGGCGGGCTCCGTGGCGGTGAGCGTCCCGCCCTCGCCGAGGAACAACGGCGTCGGGGTCGCCTCCTCCAGCGGGTAGCGGGCGGTATCGACGAAGCCGCCGCCGCCCTGGTGGAGGTGGAGCGGCGCGGCTGTGTCCGCCATGCCCGTGGGCTCGCCCTTGAGCCAGGTGTCGAACCAGGCCAGCTGGAGGCGTTCGAGGAGGCCCTGGTCGACGGTCCCGTGGTACCAGGGGCCCATCACCAGCTGGTAGCGGCCGGTGACGGGCTGGCCGGGCTCCATGGCCGCACCCACTGGTCGGCCGGCCCAGGCGTTCTGGAGCCCGGCGTAGTTGCGCAGGCCGCCGGCCTGGAAGAAGTCGTGCCAGCCGCCGACCATGAAGGCCGGGATGCCGTTGGCGACCACCCGCTCGAGGAGTGACGCGGGGTTGCGCGCCGCCCACCACTCGCCCTCGTAGGACGTCTCCCCGTTGGCCAGGATGTCGGCCATCATGGCCGCCTGGAACGAGGCCAACCCGGGGATGTGCTCGGCCTGGGTGACGGGAATCTGGGCCGGGTCGGCCCGGTGCTCGACCACGGGGTTGAGGAGGCCGAGCCCGGCGGTCAGGGCCAGCCAGGCCGGCCCGAACTGCATGTTGGGGATCCCGCCGTCGAAGGACACCTCCCGGTAGAGGTCGTTGCCCGCCACGATCGGGAAGATGGCCTCGAGCGGCGAGTCGGGTCCCACGGCAGCCGCAGTGTGGAACTGGTTGATGCCGAGGTAGGAC
>JBOGFO010000490.1:0-2240 GCA_050743445.1 Acidimicrobiia bacterium | reverse complement strand
ACCTCAACCCAATTTCCGGAGCGTGAATCGAGGTTAGCGAAAACCGGCTGGGAGCCGGGTTTGGCTAACGCGGGACGAGGGGGGCGCGCCGGCCAACCCATCGCGCGTTAACGAAACCCGGCGGTGGGCCGGGTTTGGCTAACGCGGGTCGGGGGAGGTGAGCTCGTCGAGCTGGGCAGCGAGGGCGGCGGCGTCGGTGACCGGCGTCTTGCAGGCGAAGTGCTGGCAGACGTAGGCCGTCGGACGGCCCTTGACCAGCCCCCGTCCCGCCAGCAGCGGGCTCTCCTCGGCGCCGGCACCGGGGGGCGCCACCAGCGACACCGCGGTGGGGAGGAAGCGCCGGCGGACCTCGCCGGCCAGCGCGGCTGTGGCGGGGTCGCCCGGCTCGCCGATCACCGCCACCTCCAGCGGAGGGCCGAGGTGGCGGCCCAGCGCCCCGAGCAGCTCGGCGAAGGCGGTGGGGTGCTCGCCCATGAGCCGCCCCACCGCCGCCATGGCCCCCACCCCGGCGGCCGCCAGGGCGTCGTCGCCGGTGAGGGCGGCCAGGCGCAGCAGGGCGTCGGCGGCCAGCGAGTTGGCGGACGGAGTGGCGTTGTCGAACACGTCGCGGGGCCGGGCGATGAGCTCCTCGGCATCGTTGCCGGTGGTGAAGAAGGCGCCGCCGCCGTCCTCGAGGAACAGGCTCCTGAGGCCGTCCGCCACCTCCCGGGCGGGCGCCAGCCAGGCGATGTCGTCGACCTCGGCCAGGGTCACGAGCAGGCCGAGGAGGGCGGCGTAGTCCTCGGCGTAACCGAGGTGCCGGGCCCGGCTCCGTCCTGCCTCTCCCGGCGGCAGCCGGCCCTGCCAGGATCGGAGCACCCGGCCGTCGTCCCGCCGGAGCTCGTCGAGCAGGAACCGGGCGTTGCGCCGGGCGGCGTCCATCCAGTCGTCCCGCCGGAGGACGGCGGCGGCTTCGGCCAGGCCGGAGGAGAACATGGCGTTCCAGCCCGTGAGCACCTTGTCGTCGAGGCCGGGGCGAACCCGCCCCTCCCGGCGGGCGAAGAGCTTCACCCGGGCCCGCTCCACCGCCTCGGGCCGGATGCTGCCCGGCTCCCGGACGTGGAGGATGTTCGTGCCCCCCTCGAAGTTGCCCGGCTCGCTGGCGCCCCAGAACCGCACCACCTCGGGGAAGTCCTCGCCCGTCACCTCGGCCAGCTCGGCCAGGGACCAGACGTAGAAGCGGCCCTCTTCGCCTTCCGAGTCGGCGTCCTCGGCCGAGGAGAAGCCTCCTTCGGGCTGGGCCAGGTCGCGCAGCACGTAGCCGGCGATCTCCTCCACGATGATCCGGAATCGCTCCTCCCCGGTCACGAGGTAGCCGTGGAGATAGGCCCGCAACAGCGTGGCCTGGTCGTAGAGCATCTTCTCGAAGTGGGGCACGAGCCAGAAGGCGTCCACCGAGTAGCGGTGGAACCCGCCCCCCAGCTGGTCGTACATGCCCCCCGCGGCCATGGCGTCGAGGGTGGCCACCGTCATGTCCAGCGCCTCGGGGTGACCGGTGCGGAGGTGGAAGCGCAGCAGGAAGTCGAGCGTCATGGCCGGCGGGAACTTGGGGGCGCCGCCGAAGCCGGCGCTGCGGGTGTCGAACTGGCTCTCCAGGGTCGCCACCGCCCGCTCCAGGGTCTTCTCCTCCAGCCCGGCGGCGCCGGCCGCCCCCGACAGGTCGTTGCCCCGGGCCAGGGCGGTGGTGAGCTGCTCCGCCTGGCCCAGCAGCTCGTCCCGGCGGTTGTGCCAGGCGTCGTCGACCGCCTCCAGGATGCGGGTGAAGCCGGGCAGGCCGTGGCGGTCCCCCTTGGGGAAGTAGGTGCCGCCGTAGAAGGGCTGTCCCTCGGGGGTGAGGAACACCGTCATGGGCCATCCGCCCCGCCCGGTCATCGACTGGACGGCGTTCATGTACACGGCGTCGACGTCGGGCCGCTCCTCCCGGTCCACCTTGATGTTGACGAACAGGCGGTTCATCACCTCGGCGGTCTCGGGATCCTCGAAGGACTCGTGGGCCATCACGTGGCACCAGTGGCAGGCCGAGTACCCGACCGACAGCATGATCGGCTTGTCCTCGGCCCGGGCCCGCTCGAAGGCCTCCTCGCCCCACGGATACCAGTCGACGGGGTTGTCGCGGTGCTGCTGGAGGTAGGGGCTGGTCTCGTCGGCGAGGCGGTTCATCCCGTCGAGGCTAGTGCCGCCGTCGAAGCTCGCAATGACCC
>JBOGFO010000489.1:0-8965 GCA_050743445.1 Acidimicrobiia bacterium | reverse complement strand
CCCCGGCACCGCGCCTCCCGCACCCGGAGGAGCCCCCGGGCCCGCCCCCGCCCCCGAGGACCGCACCGGGGTCAGCGACACCGAGATCGTCATCGGCCTCCACGCCCCCATCACCGGAGCGGCGCCCGTGCCCCAGGACAGCCTGGCGAAGGCGCAAGGCCTCTACTGGCGCTTCGTGGCCGAGCACGGCGGGATCTTCGGCCGCAACGTCCGGGTCGTCATCAAGGACGACCAGTTCAACCCGGCCCACGCCGTGCAGGTCTGCCGGGAGATGGTCGAGCGGGACAAGGTCTTCCTGCTCATGGGCATCGGCACCGACCAGACCATCGCCTGCGCCCGCTACGCAGCCCAGGTCGGTGTCCCCTACTTCGCCACCGGTGGGAGCGAGGCCGGCTTCGCCGACCTGGCCACCTACTTCAACGTGTCCATGACCTTCCCGCAGCAGGCTCCGATGGTCGCCCGGGTCGTGCAGCGAGCCAACCTGGCCAGGGTCGGGATCCTGACCACCGACACCCCGAACTACCGCGACACCCACGACGCCCTGGAGTCGGCCGCCCGCTCGGCCGGTCTCGAGATCGTGCGATCCAGCCGGATCAACAAGGCGCCCAGCCAGTCGGAGACGCTGGCCGAAGCCAACGCCATGCGGACGTCCGGCGCCCAGGCGGTGATGATGATGGTGGCGCCCCTGGTGTTCCTCAACCTGGCCCACGCCGCCCAGAGCCAGGCCTACAACCCGCTGTGGACGGGCCCCGGCCTGTCCAACGGCCTGAACCTGGTGGCCGAGTTCGGCTGCCCGTCCATCGGGCGGGCCACCTTCCTCTCGCCCTTCCCCCAGCTCGACGTCATCGACCGCTTCGACCCCGACTACAAGGCCATGTACCGCAAGGTGAACGGGGAGGAGGCCGACGATCTCGGCCTGGCGCTGTGGGGCCTCGACAAGACGCTCCACCGTTTCTTCGACGCCACCGGAAGGGACCTGTCCCGGGCCCGGTTCATGGCCACGCTGCGGTCGGGCCGGGAGTTCGCCTCCAACATCCTCCCGCCGGTGCGCTACAGCCCCGGCCACCCCTTCGGCGCTTCCCAGGCCCACGTCCTCGAGGCCGACTGCGCCAGCCGCACCTACAAGACGCGGCACACGTTCGTCGCCGCGCTCTAGCTCTGAGCGGGCTCCTTACGTTTCCCGAAACTCGGCCCGCCGGGCGGAAGTGGGCGGCCGGCCCACCGGTACGCTTCCCGCGTGGTCCGGGTCGAGGCACAGGTGGCGCGCGGGACAGGAAGCTCGTTCCTGAACGCGTCCCGGGCCCGGCCGAGCCTGGCTCTGGCCGGCGCCGCGGGCCTGGCCGGGTGGGCCGGCGTGATCGTCATCGCCCACCTGTGGGGCCGGCAGATCATCGATGCCGGCACCCGGATCCAGCTCGGTCCCGGGGCCGGGGCGCCGCCCATCGTCGGTGAGGTCGACCTGCGCCTCGGGCTCCGGATCCTGCCCGCTCTCGCCCTGGCCACGGTCGGTGTTGCCTGGGCGCCCACGCTGGCCGTCCGCCTCGGCTGGCGCCGGCTCCTGGCTGCCGCCGCCCTCGGGTCGGCCGCCTTCGCCGTCGTCCTGGCCGTGATCGACCCCGGCGGGCTGACCCGACCATTGCTGGGGAGGGGGGAGTATCTCCATGACGTGGTTCGCGTCGGCTCACCCCTCCGCTTCCTGGAGGGATTCACCGACCGTCTGCCCACGTACAACACCCATACCCAGGGTCACCCGCCGGGCATGGTGCTCCTCCTCTGGCTTCTCGATCGGGCCGGGCTGGGTGGGGCCACGGGTGCCGCCACCCTCGTCATCGCCGGAGGTGCCGCCGCCGTGCCCGCCGCCCTGGTCGCCATCCGGGCGGTCGCCGGCGAAGCACCGGCCCGGGCCGCCGCCCCCTTCCTGGTCCTCGCCCCGGCCGCCATCTGGGTGGCCAGCTCCGCCGATGGCCTCTACATGGGCGTGGTGGCCGCGGGGATCGCACTGCTCGCCCTGGCCGGGGCCTCCCGAGGCCGGTCCGCCGACCTGCTCGCCGCTGGTGCCGGGCTCGTCCTAGGGGCGGCCTGCTTCCTCAGCTATGGGGCGGTGCTGGCTGCGCCCATCGCCGGCGGGGTGGCTCTCGCCCAGCGGCGCGTGCGACCGCTGGTCGTCGCCGCCGGAGCCGGACTCGCCGTCGGAGTCGCCTTCGCGGCCGCCGGGTTCTGGTGGCCGGACGGTCTGGCCGCCACCCGCCAGGCCTATGTGGCGGGCGTGGCCAGCCGCCGCCCGTACGGCTACTTCCTCGTCGCCAACCTGGCCGCCCTGGCTCTGGTCGTCGGGCCCGCCGCCGCCGTCGCCCTCTCCCGGCTCCTCACCGCAAGGCCCTTCCCTCCGGCCACGGCCCGGCTGGGCCTGGTGGTGGGAGGCGCCGCCGCCGCCGTGCTCCTGGCGGATCTGTCCGGCCTCTCCAAGGGCGAGGTCGAGCGGATCTGGTTGTTCTTCACCCCCTGGCTCCTGGCTGCCACCGCCCTGCTCCACAGCAGCCGGGCGTGGCTCGGCCTCCACGCCGGTATGGCCCTCGCCCTCGCCGTGACGGTGCGGACCCCGTGGTGAATCAACCCGTCCGGGTGCTGGTGGTCGAGGACGACGCCACCGTCGCCGAGGTGGTCATGCGCTACCTGGAGCGCGAGGGCTTCGAGGTCGAGACCGTGGGTGACGGATTGGTGGCCCTCGACCGGGCCCGGGAAGCGCTCCCCGACGCGGTGGTCCTCGACCTGATGCTTCCGGGCCTCGACGGTCTCGAGGTCTGCCGCCGGCTGCGGGATGTCGCCCCCATCCCCGTCATCATGCTCACCGCCCGGGGTGAGGAGTCCGACCGGGTACTGGGCCTCGAGCTCGGAGCCGACGACTACGTCACCAAGCCGTTCTCGCCCCGGGAGCTGACCGCCCGGGTGAAGGCGGTCCTGCGCCGCGCCGCCGCGCCCCTGACCGTGGCCACGGTGGCCGGCGAGCCCGAGGTCCTCACCGCCGGGGGGCTGGCGGTGGACACGGCGGCCCGTGAGGTGCACCTCGCCGGCGACCACGTCGCCCTCACCGCCCGCGAGTTCGAGCTGCTGGTCTTTCTCATGCGCCATCCCCGGCGGGTGTTCCGCCGGGAAGAGCTCCTGGAGGCCGTGTGGGGCTACACCTACGGCGACACGTCCACCGTCACCGTCCACATCCGGCGCCTGCGGGAGAAGGTGGAGTCCGACCCGTCCGCGCCGGTCCACCTGCAGACGGTCTGGGGCGTCGGCTACCGCTTCGACCCATGAACCGGCCATGACCTTCTCGGAAGCGCTCGAGCTCTGCGGGCTGGCGGTGGGAGCCGCCGTCCCGATCAGCCTGGCCGGCGCCGGCGTGCTCTTCCTGGCCCGGCGCCGGTCCGTGGGGGCCCAGGCCGCGGTCGTGGTCCTGACCGCGGTGGTGGCGGTGGCGGCGGGGGCGTGGGCGGCGGCCTCGGCCATGTTCGTCTCCGCCCACGACCTGACCGCCCTCGGGGTCGTCCTGGTCGCGGCCGGCACGGCGGGGACAGCCACCGCCCTCGTGCTCGGAGCCCGGGTCAACCGGGCCAGCCGCGAACTGGTGGAGGTCGCCCGGCGGATCGGTGCCGGTGACGCCGCGGTCGGGGAGGCGAACGGTTCGGAGCGGCCGCCGATCTCCCGCGAGCTCGCCGCCCTCGCCCGGGAGCTCGACGATATGTCGGCGGCCCTGGAGCTGGCCCGCACGCGGGAGCGGACCCTTGAGGCGTCGAGGCGCGAGCTGGTGGCGTGGGTCTCCCATGACCTGCGGACCCCGCTCGCCGCCATCCGGGCCATGGCCGAGGCGCTCGAGGACGGGGTCGTCTCCGATCCCAGCACCGTGACCCGCTACCACCACCGTCTGGTCGTGGAGGTCGACCGGCTGGCCGGCCTGGTCGACGATCTCTTCGAGCTGTCCCGCACCCAGGCCGGTGTGTTGCGGCTCCAGCTGGAGACGGTGTCGCTCTCCGACCTCGTCTCCGACGCCCTGTCCGGCGCCGTTCCCGTGGCCGAGGCGAAGGGCGTGCACCTGCAGGGACATCTCCGGGGAGCGTGCCCGGAGCTGGAGCTGTCGACGCCCGAGGTGGCCCGGGCCCTCCGCAACCTGCTGGAGAACGCAATTCGCCACACGCCGGCTGACGGCACCGTCTCGGTGGAGGCGGGGATCGACGGAAAAGCCGCCTACGTCTCCGTGGTCGATGCCTGTGGCGGGATTCCCGACGTCGACCTGGAGCGGGTCTTCGAGGTCGCCTTCCGGGGCGAGGCGGCCCGAACCCCGGGGGGTGGTGCCGGCCTCGGTCTGGCCATCGCCCGGGGGTTGGTCGAGGCCCATGGCGGGGAGATCGACGTCCGCAACGAGACCGATGGCTGCCGGTTCACCGTCCGCCTGCCGCTGGATGCCGGTTCCCCATGACCGCGCCCCTGGTCCTCGTGACCGGCGGGGCCGGCTTCGTCGGCTCCCACGTGGTCGACGCCCTGGTGACGGCGGGGACCAGGGTCAGGGTCCTCGACGTCCTGCATCCGGCTCACGGCGGGAAGCTCGACTACCTCAACCCGGAGGCCGAGTACGTCTTTGAGGACGTTCGGAACGCCCGGGCGGTGGCCGGCGCCCTCGAGGGGGTCGACGCCGTCTCCCATCAGGCGGCGATGGTGGGACTGGGAGTCGACTTCGCCGATGTCTGTGACTACGTGGGGAACAACGACGCCGGGACGGCCGTCGTGCTGTTGGCGCTGCACCGGCGGCGCTTCTCCGGTCGCATCGTGCTCGCCTCGTCCATGGCGGTCTACGGCGAGGGCGCCTACACGTGCCCGGCCCACGGTGCGGTACGTCCCGCCCCTCGACCCGCCGCCCGGCTGGCGGCCGGGAGCTTCGAGCCTCCGTGCCCGCATTGCGGCGAGCCGCTGGCCCCGGGCCCGGTGGGTGAGGAGGCCACACCCGAACCCCGCAACGTGTACGCCGCCACCAAGCTGCACCAGGAGCACCTCTGTGCCGCCTACGCCCGGGAGCATCCGGGCGCGGTGTGCACGGCCCTGCGCTACCACAACGTCTACGGCCCCCGGATGCCTCGCGACACGCCCTACGCCGGGGTGGCCAGCATCTTCCGGTCGGCCTTGGAGGCGGGCCGGCCGCCGCAGGTGTACGAGGACGGAGGCCAGCGCCGTGACTTCATCCACGTCGCCGACGTGGCCCGGGCCAACGTCGCCGCCCTCACGTGTGAGGAGGCCGCCTCCGGTGCTTTCAACATCGCCACCGGACAGCCGCGGACGGTGCTGGAGATGGCCGAGGCCCTGGCCGCCGGTTTCGGTTCCGGCGCTCCCCCGCCCGAGGTGACGGGCGGGTTCCGGTCCGGTGACGTCCGCCACGTCCACGCCTCCCCGCAGCGGGCCCGCGATGTCCTCGGCTTCACGGCAGAGGTGGAGTTCGCCGCCGGGATGGCCGAGTTCGCCCACGCCCCGCTGCGCCACCCCCCGGCCTGAGTCCGGGGGCAATCTGGAGAAATGCCGCGGTTCGGGAGGAACGTGCCTCGAGCCTGACGAACTCCTGAGGACGGGCTGAGACGAGAGCCCGGCGTGCTGCTCCCCTTTGCCACTCGCGGCGCCGGGAGCACAGCTAACGGGGATGGAGGCTGCACGGTATGCAGTGGTCCGGGGGTCTGACGCGGCGCGCCCGCACGGGTGCGCGCGTCCTGGTCGTGCTGGCGCTCGGGCTCGTGCCCGGCGTCGCCGTCGGCGCGACCGGCCCCACGACGGGACCTGCGCCCGAGGCCTCCATGGCCGAGGCCTCCGTGTCGGGCGCCGGCTGCGGGCGAGAGTGGGGGGAACCGGAGCTGATCGGCACCCTCCCCAGCAAGCTCCTGGAGGTCTCCGGCTTCGTCTCCAGCGCCCGGTATCCCGGGGTGGCCTGGATGATCCGGGACTCCGACAGCCCCCACAGCCTCTACTCCTTCGAGCTCGGCGCCGGCGGCCCCCGGTGGCGCGAGTTCTCGGTGCGGGGCGTCTCCAACCACGACTGGGAGGACCTGGCCTACACCGTCGGGGACGACGGCCGGGGCCGGCTGTGGATCCTCGAGAACGGCGTCGAGACCGGGCGCAAGGAGATCTACGAGGTCCTCGAGCCCGACCCCGCCACCCCCGGTCCGGTCTCGGTGGAGAACACCTACCGGGTGGAGTACCGCAACGGCAACCGCAACACCGAGACCCTCTTCGCGCTCGGCGGCCGCCTGGCGGTGGTGACCAAGGCCAGCCCCAACCGCGTCTACCGGCTCCCGGCGACCCTGTCCACGGCGCGCACCAACTGGCTGGAGGACGCCGGCCGCCTCGACGTCGGCTCCTTCCTGACCATGATGGCCGTCTCCGCCGACGAGCGGACGCTGGCCACCGTCAACACCGGGGACACGGTGGTCGCCTTCGAGGCTCCCGATGGCGGTGGCAACCTCGACGCCTTCGTCGGGCCCGACCCCGTGTTCCGCACCAACATGGTCAAGAGCCAGCGGGAGGCGGGCGACTTCTTCCCCTACGACTCCTGTGACATCGTCCTCGTGAGCGAGGACTCGACGGTCTGGCGGCTGGGCAACCCCCGCTCGATCACGCCGCAGCAGCTCCCCGGACCGGCCCCGGTCGCACCCGGGACGCCACCCGAGCCCGAGCCGGCGCCACCGGTCGTTTCCGAGCCGTCGCCGGCCGGGGCACCGGCCGGGGCCTCCGCCGGTACGGGCCGCACGGGGTACTGGATGGCCGGCTCGGACGGCTCCGTGTACGCCTTCGGTGACGCCCGGGACCTCGGTCGTCCCGCCGCCCGGCTCGGCCCGGTGA
The DNA here is from genome assembly GCA_050743445.1 of Acidimicrobiia bacterium. Lineage (GTDB taxonomy): Bacteria > Actinomycetota > Acidimicrobiia > IMCC26256 > BP-133 > CAWBJP01. The sequence continues at coordinate 2,101 of JBOGFO010000489.1, read as the reverse complement.
CGGCGGTCGACCTGGAGCCGAGCCCCTCGGGGGACGGCTACTGGGTGGTCGACCGGGCGGGCCGGGTCCACACCTTCGGCGACGCCACCCAGCTCGGGGACCTCGCCGCCGCCCTCCGGCCCGGCGAATCGGTGAGCAGCCTGTCGGCCACCCTCAGCGGCGCGGGTTACTGGATCTTCACGAGCCAGGGGCGGGTCTTCCCGGTCGGCGACGCCGTCTCCTACGGCGACCTGGCGGCCACGTCGCTCAACGGCCCGGTGCTGGACTCGATCGTGACACCGTCGGGCCGGGGCTACTACATGGTCGCTTCCGACGGGGGCATCTTCGCCTTCGGTGACGCCCTGTTCCGCGGCTCCATGGGCGGGACACCCCTGAACGCTCCCGTGCAGTCGCTCGTCCCCGACCCCGACGGCACGGGCTACTGGCTGGTTGCCTCCGACGGCGGGGTGTTCGCCTTCGAGGCTCCGTTCCTGGGTTCCCTGGGCGGCCAGCGGCTCAACCGGCCCATCACCGGCATGGTGGCCTTCGGCAACGGCTACCTGATGGTGGGCGAGGACGGTGGCGTCTTCAACTTCTCCGACCGTGCGTTCCTGGGGTCATTGGGGGCCACGCCCCCGGCGGCGCCGATCGTGTCGGTGGCCGTCGTGGACTGATCGAATCGGGCCTCGACTGATCGGTCGAGAGCTGGACTGATCCCGGTCAGAAGTTGGCCGGCAGGAGCTGCTCGAGGTTGGCGTAGAACACGAACAGCACGACCAGGAAGGGCAGGACGCCGGCCGCGTACGTCGTCCAGTGCCGGCGGCGCCGGATCGCCCACCACCACCCGAACCCCACCGCGGCGGTGATCATCGCCCACAGCACCGTCGGCACCTTGGAGCGGCCGCTCCCGAGCCCGGCGTCGGCCAGGGCGTCCGGGGCCGGATCATCAGGCGGTTCGGTGGTGGAGACCGGTGCCGCCACCTGACCCTCGGCCAGGGCGGCCACCACCACCAGTCGCTGTTTGGCCGAGTACTTGGGATGGCAGGTGGTGAGGGTCAGCTTCGCCGTCGGAGTGGGGGCGAGGACCTCCACATGGCTCGGGCTCACGACCTGGGAGCCCTCGACCTTGAAGGTGTAGCTGCCGGCCACCGTGGTGACGAGGATCTCGTCGCCCGCCGTGAGCTCGTCGAGCCGGTTGAAGGGCGCGCCGTAGGTGGTCCGGTGCCCGGCGATGGCGGCGTTGCCCAGCTCCCCGGGCAGGGGAGTGGACGGATAGTGCCCCGGCGCCTTGCGCAGGTCGGCCAGGCCCGTCCCCTCGACCACGTGGCGATCCAGGCCGATCTTGGGAATGCGGATGATGGCCACCGCCTCGCCCGTGGGCGGGGGCGGCGGGGCGGGGGCGGCCGTGCCCGTGGTGGTGGTCGTGGCCGGGGCGGCCAGCTTGGCCTCGAACTCGGCCTTCAGGTCGTCCTGGGCCCGGGCTTCGTAGACGCCCGTCCCCCACAGCTGGTAGGCGACGAAGAGCAGGATGAGCACGCCCGTCCCGGTGAGGGCGGCACCGATCACGGAGAGAGCCGAGCGCAGGCGGTCCACTACCCGTTGAGGCTACCGGGCGCCCCCGGCCTGCCGGGTGCAGCCCCGGGGGGCCACGTCGAGGTTCGTACACTGGAATCGACAACGTCCTCGTTTCCGGGGGGAGCCCTGCCCGCCGTCCATCTCCGTTCCGCCGTGTGCCTCCTCGGGCGGTTCCCGGCCCTGGCCGGCGTCGACCTCGACGTCGACGAGGGCGAGGTCGTGCTCGTCTCGGGGCCCAACGGCGCGGGCAAGACGACGCTGCTGCGCCTCCTGGCCGGCCTGGTGCCGCTCTCGGCGGGCACGGGAGTGGTCCTCGGCCACGACCTCGCCACCGACCGGCTCGCGGCCCGGCGTCAGGTCGCCCTCCTGGGTCACGCCCCCGGCTGCTACGACGACCTGTCGGTCCGGGAGAACCTCCGGTTCTTCACCCGGGCCGCCGGCGGGGCAGCCGCCGATGCCGACGCCGCCATCGAGCGGGTCGGCCTGACCCGCCAGGCCGGACTGGCCTTCCACCGGCTCTCGGCCGGTCAGCGCCGGCGGACCGCCC
>JBOGFO010000488.1:0-6880 GCA_050743445.1 Acidimicrobiia bacterium | reverse complement strand
GGGGAGCCGGGTCATCTACCCGCCCGAGCCGACCAAGGCGTTGGCCGACCCCGACGGCGCCGTCCGCCACGCCCTCCTCAACCCCGTGGGCACCAACCCGCTGCCCGCCCTGTTGCGCCCGGGGATGCGCCTCACCATCGCCTTCGACGACATCTCGCTGCCGCTGCCGCCCATGCAGGCCCCGGACAACCGGCAGCGGGTGATCGAGGCGGTGCTCGACATGGCCGCCGCCGCCGGCGTGGACGACGTCGAGCTCATCGCCGCCCTCGCCCTGCACCGCCGCATGACCGACCCGGAGCTGCGCCACGCGGTGGGCAAGCGGGTCTTCGACGCCTTCGCCCCCCACGGCCTGCTCTACAACCACGACGCCGAAGACCCCGACGGGATGCTGCTGGTGGGCCACACCGACGAGGGCGAGCGGGTCGAGATCAACAAGCGGGCCGCCACCTCGGACCTGGTGGTCTACGTCAACATCAACCTGGTGGCCATGGACGGGGGTCACAAGAGTGTGGCCACCGGGCTGGCCGGCTACCCGAGCCTCAAGCACCACCACAACGTGCGGACCATGCACCACAGCCGGTCGTTCATGGACCAGGAGCGCAGCGCCCTGCACTCCTCCAACTGGCGCATGGGCCGGCTGCTGGCCGCCGACGGGCCGCCCATCTTCCAGATCGAGACCACGCTCAACAACGACACCTTCCCCAAGCCCTTCGACTTCCTCCAGCGCCGGGAGTGGGAATGGTCGGCCAAGGACCGGGCCGCCTACCTGGCCGCCACCTCGGGTCTGGACCGGATCCCGCGCCAGGCGGCGCGGGCCATCTTCCAGCGGATCTCCTCCCCCCATGCCATGAGCTCGGTGCAGGCGGGTGAGGTGGAGGCCGTCCACGCCCTGACCACGGCCGAGGTCTACCGCTCGCAGCTGGTGCCGGTGTCGGGTCAGAGCGACATCCTGACCATGGGGCTGCCCTACATCGGCCCCTACAACGTCAACTCGATCATGAACCCGATCCTGGTCATGTGCATGGGCCTCGGGTACTTCTTCAACCTCTACAAGGGCAAGCCCCTGGTCAAGCGGGGCGGAGTGGTCATCATGGCCCACCCCACGCCGTGGGAGTTCCACCCGGTGCACCACCCGAGCTACCTCGACTTCTTCGAGCAGGTCCTGACCGAGACCACCGACCCCCTCGAGATCGAAGCCAAGTTCGAGGAGGACTTCGCCACCGACCCCTGGTACATCCACCTGTACCGGAACTCCTACGCCTACCACGGCGTGCACCCGTTCTACATGTGGTACTGGGGGGCGCACGCCCTCGACCATCTGGGGAGCGTCATCGTGGTCGGTGGCGATCCCAAGGCCGTGCGGAGGATGGGTTTCAAGCCCGCCTCCACCTTGCGCGACGCCCTGGAGATGGCCGAGGACACCGTCGGGAGGGACCCGACCATCACCCACCTCCACTGCCCGCCGCTGCTGATGGCCGACGTCACGTGAAACGGCCGCCGCTGCGGTTCCCGCTGGGTCCGCCAACGTGGCCCCAGTCGGTGCCCCGCCCGCCGGCGGTGTCCCGCACCGGCACGGACTTCGACACGGCCTGGGCCCGCACGCCCACCGCCCGGGTGGTCCGGGCCGGCTGGACCGACTTCGTGCTCCGCCCCGCCGTGCAGCTGGTGGCCAGCCCCGATGTAGACGGGCGGGAGCGCCTGGAGAACCTTCCGGCGCCGGCCATCTTCGCCGCCAACCACCGCAGCCACCTCGACACCGGCCTGCTGCTGTCCGTGCTCCCGGAACGCTTCCGGCACAAGGCGGTGGTGGCCGCGGCAGCCGACTACTTCTTCTCCAACCGGGCCAAGGGCACGCTCCACGCCCTCGCCTTCGGCGCCGTGCCGGTCGAGCGCCAGCGGGTCAACCGCCGATCGGGCGACGTGACCGCCGCCCTGGTGGAGGACGGCTGGAGCCTGGTCATCTTCCCCGAGGGTGGCCGCAGCCCCGACGGCTGGGGCCAGGATTTCCGGGGCGGCGCCGCCTACCTGTCCGTCCGGACCGGCGTGCCGGTCGTTCCGGTGTTCCTGGACGGGACCTGGGAGGTGTGGCCCAAGGGCCGGCGCCTGCCCCGCACCGGGACCTCGGTGTCGGTCACCTTCGGCGAGCCGATGACCGCGGCCCCGGGGGAGGACGCCCGCAAGCTGGCCGCCCGGCTGGAGGCGGCGGTGGCCACCCTGGCCGACGAGCGGAGCAGCGACTGGTGGACCGCCCGCCGCCGGGCGGCGGCCGGTACCTCACCCACCCTCACCGGGCCCGACGCCGCCCCCTGGCGCCGGTCCTGGGCCCTCAAACCTCGGAGGGGCTGACCTCGTCGAGGCGCTGGGCGGCGGATTCGGGTAGGCGCAGGAGCAGGGCGCAGCCGAACAGGGACGGGACGCCGAGAGCGGCGATGGCCGGCCCGAGGCCCCAGGTGTCGGACAGGTTGCCGGCGATCACCAGCCCGGTGGCCGAGCCGATCACCCCCGCGATCAGCAGGAGACCGTTGGCCGTGCCCCGGATCTCGGTGGGGAACAGCTCACCGGAGAACGCCCCGAGGGCGGGGGCGGCAGCCCCGGCCAGGATGATGGCCGCCGCCGAGGCGACCCACATGGACGGCCCCCCGACGAGGAAGAAGACCATCTGGGCCACGGTGCCACCGAAGAGGGCGAGGGCGGCCACCGGCCGGCGGCCCTTGGTCTCGGCCAGGCGGCCGCCGATGACGATGCCGGCGATGCCGGGCAGTCCCTGGGTGACGGCGCGCATCACGGTGATGTCCAGTCCCGAGAACCCTCGGTCCCGGGCCAGGTAGCGGTTGGTGAACTGGGACGAGGCGGCGGCGAAGAGGCCGAAGAGGAACGTCGCCACCACCAGGACCCAGAACCGTTCCCCGTAGCGGGCGTCGAACACCTCGCCGAGGCGGCCCCGCTCCGCCCCCCGGGCGGCGAGGCGGCTGTAGCGGGTGGTCTCGGCCAGATGACGGGCGAAGCCGGGCAGGAAGACGATCGAGGCGGCGGAGAGGGCGAAGGAGATGCGCCACGTCTCCGCGCCCAGGTCGGCCAGCGGCAGGAGCACGACCCCCACGGCGTAGCCGAAGCCGCCGGCCAGGCTCATGAGGGCGATGCCGTAGGCCCGGGCGCCCTCCGGGGCCTCCTCGATGGCGGCCACGGTGGCCACCGTGATCACGGTGTTGACAAAGCCCCGCATGAGCACCTGGCCCACGGTGAACACGGCCAGGTTGGGGGCCAGGGCGGCCACGGCGTTGGCCACGCACACGCCGGCGAAGGACCACAGCAGGAGCCGGCGCCGGCCCCGGCGGTCGGCCAGGGCGCTGGCCAGCAGGGCGATGATGACGCCGGTGCGGGAGAAAGCCAGGCTGGCGCCCAGCGCCCGGTCGGAGGCCCCGAAGGAGTCGCCCACGTAGTCGACATGCTGGCTGAGGAGCGAGCCGCCGTAGGTGGCCACCGCGGTGGCGGCACACACGGTGGCCAGCAGCGTGGCCTGGACCCGTTCGAAGTTGGCCGGCGGGCCGAGGGGTGGCCGGCGGGGCGGGTCGGGCGCCGGCTCGCCGGAGAGGGCGGCGCGGAGCCGGGCGACGGCGTGGTCGAGGGCCCGGCGGTTGGCGAAGCCGACGAGGGGGCGGACGAACCAGCCGAAGTACGGGATGGTCGGCGGGTCGGCAACCTCGAGCGTCACCTGGGTGCCGCCGCCCGGCCCGCGGACGATTTCGGTCTGCAGGGGGACCGGTTCACCGCTGGTGAAGGGAACCCCATCGGACAGGCCGTCCGCCGCTTGGCGCACCGCGTCCGGGGACGCGTCGAGAACGAGGGTACGCCGGGGCATCAGCCGGATGCTAACGGTGGGGTGCCGGTCGGCCGTGGTGCTGACCTGTCACACCCCCTCGATAGGGTGACGCCGCTTCCCGCTATGCCAACGAAGGAGCCCCGAACATGCCCGAGATCGGCAACCCGGCGCCTACGTTCACCCTCCTGAATCAGGACGGCGTGAAGACCTCGCTCGAGGACTTCCGCGGCCGCAAGGTGCTCGTGTACTTCTTCCCCCGGGCCGACACGCCTGGGTGCACCACCCAATCCTGCGGTCTGCGGGACGTAGCCGGCCAGATCGGCGACACCGCCATCATCGGGATCAGCCCCGACAAGCCGACAGCCCAGAAGGAGTTCGACGTCAAATACGGCCTCGGCTTTCCGCTGCTCTCCGACGAGGACCACGCCGTGGCCGAGGCCTACGCGGCCTGGGGCGAGCGGTACATGTACGGGAAGAAGTACATGGGCATCATCCGCTCCGCCTTCCTCGTCGACGAGGAAGGCAAGGTCGAGCAGGCCTGGCCGAAGGTCTCGCCCAAGGACACGCCAACCAACCTGCTCAAGGCCCTCGCCGGCTGATCCGTCGGATTGTGTACCCGTATCCCCGGGACGCCTGGTCGCGGTGCTCGACTCGAGGCGTTTGACATGCGCAGGCGCGGCGTGATGGTCGACCTTGAGGGGGAAGGTGCCCTCAACACCCCTGTCTAGTAGAAGAGGCGCGTGATAAGCCGCACGCTCATGCGGATGCTCACGGGTCGCCGGTTCGGCTGCGCCGTCGTCCGCCAGAGGGGCTCTCACGCCATTGTCCAATGGGGTGAGTGTCGAATGGTTGTCCCGATACACAGCACGGAGCTGGCTCCCGGACCGTGGAAGCAGATCCAAACCTCGCTCGCGCCCCGTTTTGGGGAGAAGCGGTGGGGATGTGAACTCTCGAAACCCGTCAACCAGGCTCGGGCCGCTATGGCACACGCCGAGGCTGACCGCCAACGCCGCGACCAGCGGGCGCGGGTAGACGTTCCTCGATAAGGACCGCTCCCTGGTCGGCCACATCTACTTCCACCTCGGCGACGAGACTGGGATCATCGCTGTGCCGGCCGCCGACGCGCTCTCAGCGCCATTCCTTGCCGGACGATCGGCTCTCGGCGGCCTTGCTTTCACTAACATGGCTCTCGCCGGTATTTCTTTCAGGAACTGATGTCTCGACCACCTGGTACTCCGTGGCCGACCGCTCCCGGATCGGTGTTCTTCAGCGACGTGGCCAGCGTTGCCACTCTGTCGCGTGCCACCACGGCTGGACGCATCCGGCGTCTTACTCGCGGCCTGTATTCCGCGGACCTGCGCGCCGATCCTGCGGAGTTGGTGGCTCGCAACCGTTGGACGATCCTGGCCAGAGTGGTCCCGGACGCGCTGATCGCCGACCGTTCGGCCGCCGGGGGCGGGATGCCAGCGGGCGGAGTACTGACCGTCGTGTCGAGCGAGCGCAAGGAAGTCGTCGTCCTGCCGGGGCTCGTGATCGCGCCGCGTCCTGGGCCCGGACCCCTTGCCGACGACCTGCGCTGGGCCGAGGGCCTCCACATCTCGTCGGAGGCCCGGATTCTCGTCGACAACCTGGCGGTGTCCCGTGGCCGGGGTGGGAGGGTGGCGCGCACCCTGTCCCGGTCCGAGCTCGAAGACTGGGTAGTGCGGACCTCACAGCGACGGCCGTCAACCTGGCTCCTCTCCATCCGCGCCCGAGCCCTGGAGTTGTGCGACGAGTTGGGCGTCCCCGAACGACGATCCCGGGTCGAAAACATCATCGGGGTCGTCGCCCGCACACGAGAAGCGCGCCTCGGTGGAGGACGCCTGCTCGCCTCACGTGCCGCGGGTCACGAGTACGACGCCGATCGCGTCGCCCGCTTCGACGAACTCGCTGCCTTCCTCGCCGCCATTCCGCCGAACCTCGAGGTGCCGGCTGGGCTGCCCGCCTTAGCCGGCGAGACCAATACCTCGTTGCCGTTCTTCGAGGCGTACTTCTCGAACTTCATCGAGGGTACCGAGTTCTCGGTCGACGAAGCCGAAGCCATCGTTGCCTCGGGAACCGTCCCGGCGGAGCGACCGGGCGACGCTCATGACATCCTCGGCACCTTCGAAGCGGTTCGGGATCCCCAGGTGCGCGCCGCCGTGCCCACGACCGCAGAGGAGCAGTTCAGGTTGCTGGAGCAACGGCACCGCCTCATGATGGGCGGCAGACCCGAGAAGCGGCCCGGCCGGTTCAAGGAGAAGCCGAACCAGGCAGGGTCGTACGTTTTCGTCCTGCCCGCCCTCGTCGAGGGCACGCTGGTGGAGGGCTTCCGGCGCCAGGTCGACTTGCCCCCGGGGTTTGCCCGCGCCGCCTTTTCGCTGTTTCTCATCTCCGAGGTGCATCCCTACGACGACGGCAACGGCCGCGTCGCACGCGCCGCCCTGTGCGCAGAGCTCACCGCCCTCGACCAAGCCCGCCTCGTCATCCCGATCGTGTTCCGCAACGAGTATCAGACGGCGCTCCGGAACCTGTCCCGTGAGGGCCGTTGCGACCTCTACGTTCGCACTCTCGCCTACGCATGGCGCTGGACCGCCGGCATCCCCTGGCCTGACCGGGCCGCGGTAGACGGCTACCTGGTGGCCACAAATGCGCTGGTTGACTCCACAGATGCTGAGCGATCCGGCGTCCGGCTCGAACTCCCATGATGCCGAGATCGTGATCGGAATGGGAGGTCGCCCGCGGCGCTCTCGGGTGTGCCCTCGTCACCGTCATCGCCATGTACGTGCTGCTACGGGCGGAGGGGACCGAACTTGGCGCGTCGAGATCAAGGGTCACGTGGTCTAGACGGAGGTCTAGACGGCAAGTTCGATCGCAAGTTCGACGGGCGGCATCCCCCGCTCGGCGGCCGGAAGCGTTAATAATCGATCACGAACCTCTCTTTCCTCAGGAGGCAACGTGATCAACTCTTCCATGGCCGGACTGCTGCTGCTCGGAACTGTGGCCGGCTCCCTTGTTGTCGCCTCGCCTCAGGTGCTCGGG
>JBOGFO010000487.1:0-1742 GCA_050743445.1 Acidimicrobiia bacterium | reverse complement strand
CCCCACCGGCGCGGCGATCGGGGCCCCCGCCACCAGCGCGCCCGGCCGCGGCCCGGCGACCACCACCGCGTCGACGTCCCCGTCGTCGACGACCTCGACCACCCGAACGACACCCACGACCGAAAGGACAACCAGACCATGACCATCCCCGCCGCCATGCTCGCCGGCGCCGGCATCGACTGGGCGACGGACAAGATCGCCGACCTCATGGGCCTCACCGAGGCCGGCGCCGCCCTCGCCGCCGTCGTCATCTTCGTGCTCACCTACGTGGCCACCAAGAGCCTCATCAAGACCTTCGTCGCCGGCATCCTCGGCGGCCTGGTCCTGTTCGCGGTGGCCAACCCCGACTGGTTCAAGGACAACGTCGGCGACGAGTTCACGGAGTCCGGCATGCGTGCCCCCATCGTGGTGGAGGTGCCGGTCCCGCCGAGTCCCGCCGTGGTGGCGACGCTCTCCCGGCCCGCCTGAGCCGGTGGAGCCCGACGACGGCCATGTGGTGTGCCGGGTCTACACCCGGGCCCGGCGCCATCCCAACGTGATCGGGGTCATCGGCGGGTGGACGCTGCCGTGGCCCCTCACGCCCACCCAGCTCGGGGTGCTGCTCGGGTCGTTCCTCGCCCTGATGATGACTCGGGGCCTGTGGTCGATCGTGCTCCCCGGGTCGCTCAACACCATGGTGCTCGGGGGGGTCCCCATATTCTCGTGCTGGGCGGTGCGCCACCTCCGGATGGAGGGCCGTTCGCCCGTGCGCATGGCGGCGGGGGTGGCCAGCTACCTGGTCAAGCCCCGCCAGGGCACATTGCAGGGTCGCCCTCTGCGCCTCGGGCGGACGTCGAGCTTCGGTGGCCGCGTCTTCGTCGGCGCCGAGGGGCTGACGACGGCCAACGAGCGGCGCCGCCGGCGCGGGAGGCGCTGAGGTGGCCGCCGGCTACCCCGCCCGCTTCATCGCCGGCCAGCTGGTGTGGACCACCACCGGCACGGTGTGGGCGGCGTGGCGGATCGAGGCGAAGACCTACCCCTTCCTCGCCACCCGGGAGAAGGTCGAGCTGCACGACCGCACCCGGGCCGCCCTGATGTCCCTCGGCACCGAGTCGATGCTGCTGTCGGTCTGCGAGCCCATCGACCCCGCGGCGGTGGTGGAGGCCATGGTCGAGGGCGTCGACCTCGAGGGCCACCCGGACTGGGTGCAGGTGGCGAGCGAGGCCCTCGACAACCTCGGCGACGTCGAGCTGTGGCGGCGCTCCCACTGGCTGGCGCTGCATCTGCCGCACCGCCGCACCGGCGGCGCGCTCAAGGCCGCCGTCGAGTCGGCCCGGGCCCAGGTCGGCACTAGCTTCGGGCTCCCGCCCACCCCGGTGCGCCGCCAGGAGGTCCTCGACCGCCAGGGCCAGGCCGACCACGTGACCGCCAAGCTGGCCAAGTTCCTGGGCAAGGACCGCGTGCGGCCGGCCACCGCCGGCGAGCTGCGGTGGCTCTACGCCCGGGCCGCGGCCCGGGGCATCAACGACCTGTCCTTCGACTCCTCGTGGGAGCCCCGGGTGCGGGCCCGGGGGCACGGCGGCGACGCCGTGCTGCGGGGCCCCAGTCTCGCCTCGCTGGGCGACGCCGTGCTCAAGGAGGGCGGCGACGGCGCTGACGCCGACCGGCCTAGCCGCCACCGACGCTACCTCAGGGTGGATACCGAGCGGGGCGTGGGCTACCAGACGTTCCTGGTGGTGGCGGACATGCCGGCGGTGTTCACC
>JBOGFO010000486.1:0-2649 GCA_050743445.1 Acidimicrobiia bacterium | reverse complement strand
GGCCACCAGCGCCTCGGCCACCAGGGGGTGCAGGCCCAGCTCCCGCTCGTAGAGGGGAGCGGCGTTGGGGGCTTCGGCGGCGGCCGGTTCGCTGCCCTCCCGCCGGCCCCAGGAGACCGCCAGCACCCGGCGGCTGGCGCCGGCCTCCAGGCGCAGCACGGCGGAGGCGAAGGCTCCGGAGCCGTCGTCGGACACCTTCACCTCGTCCCGCAGGTAGCCGCCCGCCGGTCCGGCCAGGGGCATGGAGGAGATCACCCGGCCGTCGAGCTGATCGGACGCGGCCAGGCACACCCCGTCGATCGCGGCCCGGGTCGTCCCCGCGTCGCTCAGGGCGGCGGCCGCGGCCTCGAAGACCAGCTCCTCCAGGCTGACCTCTTCGTCCGCCCGCACGACGGCGGCGCCGGCGACATAGACCACCGTTCACCTCACTGGTCGATTTTCGACTGTCGGGAAGGTTACCGTGGCTCGCGTCGAGAAACCCATCCGTTCTTGTGAGGTTTTTGCCAGCGACTGCTGGCAAAACCCTCACAAGTTCCCTGGGACCGGAACGAACGCTATCGGGCGTCGGTCCCCGACCAGTCGAGCATCTTGGCCAGGTGGTCGTCGCCGGTGAAGTCGAGCAGGACCACCGGTTCCTCGCCGACCACCCAGGTGTCGTGGCCCGGTTCGATGGAGAACACATCCCCGGCCGACAGCTCGACCTCGTCACCCCCGTCGGGGGCCACCATCAGCCGGCCCGAGGTGACGTAGCCGGTGTGGGCCAGCTGGCAGCTGTCGGTTCCAGCCTTGGCCTTCAGGCTCTCGGACCACCGGAACCCGGGCTCGAAGGTGGCCCGCACGAACGTGGTGCCACCCACCCACACCAGTTCCATCCGGCCCCCGTCGAAGGTCCGCACCTCTTCCGGCGCCTCGATGCTCTTGTGCTCGACCACGGTTGGACCCCCTTCCGACCCGGGCCGCCATTGTGGGCCGTCCGCGGCGGCGCCGCTACTTGCGGGCGGTGGGGTCCTTGCCCGCCGGCCCGGCGAAAGCCTGGGCGATGGCCAGCCACTCGGTGGCAGGGTCGCCCTCGATCACGAGGGCCGTGTCGGACGGTGCCCGCCGGCGGGTGACGACCCGGCAGAAGTCGAGGACGGAACCCGTCACGCGGGCGGTGGCCGCCTCCTCGCCCCAGGTCCAGGTCTCCCCGCCCGGCCCGGTGAGCTCCACCCGGACCGCGGTGTCGGGGACGGGCAGGCCCCGGGAGGCGTAGGCGAACGTCCGGGTGCGCACGCCCAGGTGGGCGATGTGGCGGAGCCGGGCCGTGGGCAGCCGGTCGACGCCGAGCGCCTCGGCCACGTCCTCGCCATGGGCCCAGGTCTCCATGAGGCGGGCGGTGAGCAGGGTGGGCATGGCCATCGGCGGGCCGAACCAGGGGGCCCGGGCCGTCGGGTCGATCTGGTCCATCACCGCCGCCAGGCCCACCCGGGCCGCTCGCCACCAGGCCAGCACGTCGGGCCCCGGGCGGGTCCGGGCCGCGTCCACCGGAGCGTTGACCACCGCATCCGGGTCGCTGAAGGGCAGGGTGGCGAGCCAGGTCGTGAACCCCTCGGGGTCGCCGGCGGCCAGCGTGGCCCACTCGTCCACCGAGGCCAGGTGGCTGATCTGGTCCTTGACGGTCCAGCCCTCGGCGGGTGTGGGGGCCTCCCAGCCGTCGGTGTCGAGGCCGGCCACCAGGGCATCCAGCGAGTCGCATTCGGCCTCCAGGTCGGCCCGCACCTCCGCCAGCCCCGTGCTCATGCGGTCAGCACGGCCAGGGCGAGGCGGGTGAGGAGCGGGTCGAGCTCCTCCCGGGGAAGGCCGGCATCGTGGAAGGCCACCGAGTTGATGGTGTTCACCGCCGCGTAGACCACGGTTTCCGCCTCCTTGGGGGACAGTTCGGGGCGCAGCTGGCACAGGGCGGTGATCCAGTCGCCGACGTACTCCGCCTGCCGGCGGCGGACCCGTTGGCGATCGGGTGCGGGCAGGCTGCGCCAGTCCTGGACCCACACCGCCAGCAGGGCCCGCTCCTCCGAGACGAAGGCGACGTGGACGTCGACGAGCCGGTTCAGGGTCTCCTCGGGCCGCAGATCCTGGGCCACCACCGCCCGGCCCGACTCCAGCATCTGCTCGCTGATGCGGTCGAAGAGGGCGACGAGCAGGGAGTCCTTGGACGGGAAGTGGCGGTAGACACCGGGGCCCGAGATGCCGGCCGCTGTCCCGATCTCGTCGATCCCCACCGCGTGGAAGCTGCGTCGCCGGAAGAGGTCCAGGGCGGCCGCCAGGATCGCTTCGCGCCGGCTGGGTGTCACTTCGCCCGGGGGTGGGGCTTCTGTCACCACGACCACGGTAGCTCTGCCGGAACCCGGGTTGTTACCGTGCGGTCAGGCTTGCGTAAGATATCAAGCACCCCAACACAGGAGGCCAGATGGCGGAGATCGGGTTCGAGGGCAAGGTGGCGATCGTGACCGGGGCCGGCGGCGGCCTGGGTCGGGAGCACGCCCTGCTCCTCGCCTCCCGAGGAGCCCAGCTCGTGATCAACGATCTGGGCGGGGCCGTGGACGGCACCGGAGCGTCGGCCGGACCGGCGCAGAAGGTGGTGGAGGAGATCGAGGCCGCCGGCGGCGTGGC
>JBOGFO010000485.1:0-8951 GCA_050743445.1 Acidimicrobiia bacterium | reverse complement strand
CTCGACCGTCTCCAGGCGGCCATGGCGGCCGAGCTCGAGACCTGCGCCGCGTTCAAGATCAAATGCGGCGTCGCCGCCGGCTGAGCCACTGGCGACGCCTTCCGGCGCGTCGCTCATCCGATCAAGGAGCTCACGCATGGGTGTTGTTGCCGACGTCATCGAACACGACGAGCGCTCCGAGCGAGCGCACGACTCTGACGGAACGCCGTCGTGGCAGGAAAGCGTGGCGCTCGCCTGGGGTGACGGTGACGCGGGCGTCGGCGGTTTCGTGCGGATCGGTCACGAGCCGCACCACGACGGCGGGATCGCGGTCGTCACCGGCGGTGTCGTGACGAGAACGGGCACGGCGTTCCGCCGCAACGCCGTCGACCGACTCAGCGTCGAGAATCGCCTCGAGACGGGATTCGGCGCGCGGGAGGGCACCTACCGCGTCACGTATGAAGACGGCATCCGGTACACCGCCGTTGATGGGCCGCTGAAGCTCGACCTCCGCGTCAGCGACTATTACGGGCGAACCGACTTCTTCCCCGAGGACGCCGGCAGCCTCGTCGATGAGTTCGCCAGCAGCCACTTCGAGACATCGGGGCAGATCACCGGCTGGGTCGAACTCGACGGCACGACCTTCGAGGTCAACGGCATGTGTCACCGCGACCACAGCTGGGGTACGCGGAAGTGGGACACGATCCTCAGCCACCGCTGGTGTCCAATGACGTTCGGGCCCGACCTCTCGATCGGCAACATCGTGTGGCACTCCGCAGACGGAGCCATCAGGGATTTCGGCTATGTGGTCCGCGACGGCAAGGTCACGTACGCCAGTGCCGTCGACACCGTCGTGGAGATGGAAGCCGACGGGATCAGCTTCCGCGGCGGCACCGTGACCGTCACGCTGCACGACGGCGAGCGGCTTGCGGTGGATGTCCGGACGATGGACGCGATTGTCAATGACCACCACGGCGTGGTCTGGCTCGCCGGCATCGGCGAGGCGGAGCTCGACGGACGGATCGGGTTCTGCGACCTTGAGGTCTCCAACAACGCGCGTGCCGGGACGCGGCCAGTGACGACGACGATGCGCGCGATGAAGGACGACGGACTGCGGATCTGCGAGCCGAGCCGCGGCTCAGCTGAGCGAGCGTCGCTTCTGCGGCGGTGATCTTCGCGGTCCATCGGCCTCCGAGTGACCAGACGGACTCCTCCTCGCCGGCCTGCAGCACGTACGGCAGACGCTTATCGGCCTCGGACATGGTTCTCCGATCGCTCGCTGACGGCGACGCGCAGTCTCGCACCCAGGTGCAAGGAGGAATGGCCCTTCGGCTTACCATTTCGCCCATGAGCGAGGAGTTCTCCCAGCGGGACCTGACCGGCGCCCGGTTCGAGCGGGTCAACCTCACCGGCGCCCGGTTCGACCACGTGCAGCTGGTCGACGTGACGTTCCGTGCCTATGTGAGAGACGTCGACATCGACGGTGAGGTGGAGAGCCTGCGGGTGTGGGGCATCGACGTCATGCCGCTGATCGAAGCCGAGCTGGACCGGCGCCATCCCGAGCGGACCAGGCTGCGCCCAACCGACCCCGACGGCTACCGCGAGGCGTGGACGATCATCGAGGGGCTGTGGGGGGAGACGGTCGACCGGGGCCGTCGGCTCGACCCGGCGGTGCTGCACGAGCACGTCAACGGCGAGTGGTCGTTCATCGAGACGCTCCGGCACCTGGTCTTCGCCACCGACGCCTGGGTGTGCCGAGCGCTCCTTGGCGACCCGTCGCCCTGGGACCCGCTCGACCTGCCCTGGGACGAGATGCGTGACACCGAGGGGATCCCGCGCGACCGGGAGGTCCGACCCTCACTCGACGAGGTACTGGCCCTGCGCCACGACCGGATGGCGACGGTGCGCCGCTTCCTCGCCGGCGTCACCGACGAGGAGCTCGCCGGGTCGACCAAGCCCGTGCCCGAACCCGGCTATCCAGAGTCGGTGAGCTTCCCGGTGTGCGAGGTCCTGAACAACATCCTCAACGAGGAGTGGTGGCACCGGCGCTTCGCCGAGCGCGACCTCGACGCCCTCACGCAGGACGGGGGCCGCCCAGGAGGCTGAGGAGGGCGGCCTTGATGGGAGGCCGGCTGCCGAAGACCAGGAGGAACATGGCCTCCCGGGCCAGCCGCTGGGGGTGGCGGTCGACGAGGATGGAGGTGCTGCCGGTGGCGGCCACCAGGGTGACGGCGGCCCGCGCCGCCAGCTCGGAGGCGGCGGCCCGGACGGCGGGAATCCCGTCGGCGTCGGTGGTCAGGAGTGCCTTGTGGACGGTCATGACCTCGTCATCGAGGGGACTCGGGCCGAGCAGGCGGCAGCACCGGTCGGCGACGCCGACGGACAGGAAGCCGGCCGTGCGGAGGATCCGCTCGAGGTTGTAGAGGCCCGGCTCGTAGGGCGTCGTCCGGATCAGACGCTCGGCCGGCACCCGCACCCCGTCGAAGCGGAGCTCGACCGTCACGCTGGCGTCGACGGCCACCAACCGTTGACGCTCGATGGTGAGGCCGGGCTGGTCGACGGCGTCGACCATGAGCCAGACCACGCTGTCGTCCGCGTCGCGGGCCGCAGTATGGAGGAGGTCGATGCGGGTCCAGCCGGTGACCCAGGGGGCGATGCCGTCGAGGCGCCAGCCGCCGCCGTCGTCGGGAGTCGCCCGGAGCTTGGGCGGGCCCGGGAGCAGCCCGCCGAGGGCGACACCGGCCCGGCGTTCCCCCCGGCAGAGCGGCCCGAGCCACTCCTCGCGCAGGCTCGTGGGGTTCTCGGTGAGGGCCCGCACCAGGCCCTGATGCTGGGCCCAGATGAACGTCGTCGACAGGCAGGCGCCGGCCAGGATCTCCGTCACCAGGGCGGCGACCTCGAAGTCAAGGGTGCCGCCGTCGGGTGTGAGGGGGCCGTTGATGCCGTAGAGCCCGGCTGCCGCCAGCGCATCGAGGTTGCTGACCGGAACGGCGTCGAGCTGATCGGTGGCCAGGGCGTTGGGATACAGCACGTCCTCCGCCACCTGCCGGGCCGCGCCCTCGAAGTCGATCATGGCCCCAGCATGGCAGCCGCGATTCACTTCGGACGCCTCTGCATCGCCCTCCGCTGAGGGTCACTAACCTTCCCGCCATGGGCCTGCGGTGGTACACGATCGTCATCGATTGTCGGGACGTGGCCGTGCAGGCCGCCTGGTGGGCGGAGGCGCTCGGCTGGAAGGCCATCTACGAGAGCCCCGACGAGGTCGTGCTCGTGCCCGGGCACTACAGCGAGGAGCTCGTCCGGACCACGCCGGTCGAGCAGGTCCCGCCCGGGCTGGTGTTCGTGCCCGTGCCCGAGGGCAAGACGGTCAAGAACCGGCTCCACATCGACCTGGCCCCCAACCTCACCGACGATCGCGAGGCGGAGATCGCCCGGCTCCTCGACATGGGGGCGACGCGTGTCGACGTCGGCCAGTCCGGCGAGGTGTCGTGGGACGTGCTCGCCGACCCCGAGGGCAACGAGTTCTGCGTGCTGTCGTCCCGGGCGACCTGAGCGAACCGTCTCACGGTCAGTCGCTTCGAACCCCGTCCGGGCCGGGGGCTCCTAACATCGGCGCCCGTGTCGGGGAGCATCCACCAGCGCATCGCCACCGAGCTCGGGGTCCGGGAGGGCCAGGTGCGGGCCGCGGTGGAGCTGCTCGACGGCGGGGCCACCGTGCCCTTCATCGCCCGGTACCGCAAAGAGGTCACCGGCACGCTGGACGACGCCCAGCTCCGGACCCTGGAGGAGCGCCTCGGCTACCTGCGGGAGCTGGAGGACCGCCGCCAGGCCATCCTCGAGTCCATCGCCGAGCAGGGCAAGCTCGACGCCCCCCTCGAAGCCCGTATCCGGGAGGCCGACACCAAGGCGCGGCTGGAGGACATCTACCTCCCCTTCCGGCCCAAGCGCCGGACCAAGGCCCAGATCGCCCGGGAGGCCGGGCTCGAGCCCCTGGCCGACTCCCTCCTCGGGAATCCGGGCCTCGACCCGGAGGCGGCGGCGGCGAGGTACGCCGACCCGGGCAAGGGTGTGGCCGACTTCGCGGCGGCGCTCGAGGGGGCCCGGGCCATCCTCGTCGAGCGCTTCGCCGAGGACGCCGACCTCATCGGGCCCCTGCGGGAGGAGATGTGGTCCCGGGGCCGCCTGGTGTCCAAGGTGCGCAAGGGCAAGCAGGAGACGGGGGCCAAGTTCTCGGGCTACTTCGAGTTCGCCGAACCCTTCACCCGCCTGCCCTCCCACCGGGTCCTGGCCATGTTCCGGGGGGAGCGGGAAGAGGTCCTCGACCTCACCTTCGAACCGGAGCCGCCCCCCAGGGAGGGCACGCCGGTGGGGCTGAACCGCTTCGAGTTCCGCATCGCCCGCCGCTTCCGCATCGCCGACGGCACCCGGCCCGGGGAGCGCTTTCTGGTCGAGACGGTGCGGGCGGCGTGGCGGACCCGCATCCTCACCCGGCTGGCCGCGGACGCGCGGACCCGGCTCAAGGAACGGGCCGACGACGAGGCCGTGCGGGTCTTCTCCACCAACCTGCGCGACCTCCTGCTCGCCGCCCCGGCCGGCACCCGGGCGGCCATGGGCCTCGACCCCGGGCTGCGCACCGGTGTGAAGGTGGCCGTGGTCGACGCCACCGGCAAGGTGGTGGCCACCGACACCATCTACCCCCATGAGCCCCGCCGGCGCTGGCCCGAGTCCATCGACGTCCTGGCCCGCCTGGCCCGGGCCCACGGGGTCGAGCTGGTGGCCATCGGCAACGGGACCGCCTCCCGCGAGACCGACAAGCTGACCGGCGAGCTGATCCGGCGCCATCCCGAGCTGCGCCTCGACAAGATGGTGGTGTCCGAGGCCGGGGCCTCCGTGTACTCGGCCTCCGCCTACGCCACCAGGGAGCTGCCCGAACTCGACGTCTCCTTGCGGGGCGCGGTGTCGATCGCCCGGCGCCTCCAGGATCCGCTGGCCGAGCTGGTGAAGATCGACCCCAAGGCCATCGGCGTCGGCCAGTACCAGCACGACGTGGCCGAGACCAAGCTGGCCCGGTCCCTCGATGCGGTGGTGGAGGACTGCGTCAACTCGGTCGGCGTCGACGTCAACACCGCCTCGGTCCCCTTGCTGCAGCGGGTGTCGGGCATCGGGGAGGGCATGGCCCAGAACATCGTCGCCCACCGCGACGCCAGCGGTCCCTTCCGTTCCCGGCGGGCGCTGCGGGCCGTGCCCCGCCTGGGGCCGAAGGCCTTCGAGCTGTGTGCCGGCTTCCTGCGCATCCGGGACGGCGACGATCCCCTCGACGCCTCGGGGGTGCACCCGGAGGCCTATCCGGTGGTGCGCCGCATCCTCGGTGCCACCGGTGCCGACGTGTTGGGCCTGATCGGGAACACGGCCATGCTGCGGGCCCTGCGCCCCGACGACTTCGTCGACGGCACCTTCGGCGTCCCCACGGTCACCGACATCCTGGCCGAGCTGGACAAGCCCGGCCGCGACCCCCGACCCGAGTTCAGGACCGCCACCTTCAAGGAGGGAGTGGAGAAGCTCGACGATCTCGCCCCCGGCATGATCCTCGAAGGCGTCGTCACCAACGTGGCCGCCTTCGGGGCCTTCGTCGACGTCGGCGTCCACCAGGACGGGCTCGTGCACATCTCGGCCATGTCCAAGCAGTTCGTGAAGGACCCCCGGGACGTGGTGAAGCCCGGCGACGTGATCCAGGTGAAGGTCCTCGACGTGGACGTCCCCCGCAAGCGCATCTCCCTCACCCTCCGCCTCGACGACCCCGTCGGGCGGGGCTGAGCCCCCCTCACGGTAGAGTGAGGTTGAGAGGAGCCGTCATGGATGCCGTTTCCGCCGAGGCCGTTCCGGCTGACGCCGGCGAGCCCATCGAGGTGCCGCCTCGCACCAAGCTGTGCGGGCGTTGCCGGGCACCGACCGAGTGTGACCCCGAGGACCGGTTGGCGGCCGGCGTGTCGTTCTGGCTCTGCCCGGCCTGCCACAACGCCCTGCTCGGCGGAACGGGCCGAGGGCGGCGGAGGTCCTGAATTCAGTTGATCTGACCGGCGGATTTCTTGAAAAAGAAAACCGTTGAAAAAGCCGAGTGTCAGGTTCCGAAACCTGGCTTATGGGCCCGCTTGTCCTTCTTGTCCTGCCGCTTCTCCTTGAGGGAGCGTTCGGCGTCCTTCTTCGATACAGGCTTTTTGGGTGACTTGTCGGGCATTGCGCCTCCTCGGCTCATCATTCACGGTACACCGGATCGCCGAATTTGTGACATACATTCGGCTCGGCGGCCGTTGGGTCATCGAAATTCCAGGTTCAGTACCTTCCGGCGTCGAATTGGCAGACAGCTCCCCACGAGTCCGGCCCCCCAGGTCGTCGTCCCCGCGTAGAAGGAGCAGTCGATGCCCGCGAAGCTCAACGGCGGTGTGGTGAACATCACCACGCCCTACGGGTTGGCGCGCGTCAACTCCTCCGGAAGAGTCCTGTGGGCGGAGTGGGAGGTCTGGCGGCACTCGGCCGACCTCGTCGGGGCTGGCGTGTGGTCGTCGAGCCAGCTCGTGGTGAGAGGCCGGGCGCGGCTCGTGTACTTCGTGGTCGGTGAGATCGAGCCGGCCGACGGGATTGCGGTGCCGGGCAGCGGATGAACCGGGAGGCGTACGACTCCTGGAAGCTGTCGAGGGGGCCCGACCTCGATTGGCGGGCGCCCGCCGGGGAACCGCAGAAGGGCCCGGAACGACGCGGGGCCATGCGCGCCTTCATCGCCCGGCTCCGAAGAGCGGCCCGGTAGCACTGAGGCGCCTGTCCCGTCAGCGTCGGGGCCGGATGGCTTCGAGCCAGTGGACCCGGCCGCCCCGGTGGAGGATCAGCTGGGCGTAGATGTGGCCGGCCAGCTTGGCCAGGCCGACGACGGTGGCCACGGAGAGGATCAGGGCGAGACCGGTATCGAGCACGGCGGCGCCGCCGGCGGCCATCCGCGCCGGCTGGAGCAGGGGGGCGACGAGCGGGATCGGGGCCAGCGCCCGGGCGAGGCCATGGCTCGGGTCGCCGACGAAGACGAACATGGCCATGTAGCCGGTGACCAGCACCGCGGTGACGGGGATCGCCGCCGTCTGGGCGTCCTCCTGGCGGCTGACCATGGCGCCGGCCATGGCGAACAGGAAGGCGTAGGTGGCGAAGCCGATCGTGAACCACAGCGCCGTCCACGGCAGAGCGGCCCAGACGGCGCCGGGCACGTCGACCCCGGAGATCAGGAGGGAGACCACGCCGGCGGCCACCACGATGACGAGCTGCAGCATGGCCACGGCGCCGATGCCGAGCACCTTGCCGGCCAGCAGGTGAGTGGCCCGGACCCGGGCCAGGAGCACCTCGATCACCGACGTCGCCTTCTCCTCGACCACCCCCATCAGGATGAACCCGCCGTAGAACTGCAGGGCGATGAACAGGAGGATGCCGGCGACCATCCCGACCAGGAACCCCGGTCCTTCGTTGGCGTCGCCTTCGATGTCGACGGTGTCGGCCTCGAGCGTGCCGGCGGCCAGGGCGGCATCCACCTGCGCCGGCGTGAGCCCGGCCTCGACCAGCGAGGCGTTGACGGCCGTTGCCGCCCAGGCCTGCTGGAGCACCGCCTGCAGCCTCGGGTCCTCGGTGCCGGGGTGGAGCACGGTCGCCTTGTCGCCCAGCACCACGGCGTCGACCGTGCCCTCCTCCAGGTCCCGGCGGGCGGCGTCGGCTGAATCGTGGGTGACGATCTCGATCTCGAGGTCGAGCTCGGCGCCGACGGGTTCGAGGGTTTCCTCGAAGCCGGCGGGAAGGGCGCCGGCCACGGCCACCTTCACGTCGTCCGGACCGTCGTCGCCCACCCGGCTGATCACGCCTCCGGCGATGACGGCGGCCACGATCACGGCGGTGGAGAGGTAGAACGACTTGCCCCGCAGGCGGTGGCGGATCTCCCGCTCGGCCACGAGCCAGGCGCTGGAGAAGGCGCTCACCGCTGGCGCCCCACGGTTTCGAGGAACACCTCGGACAGATCCGGGGGCGCGAAGCTGAACGACCGGACCTCGCCCCAGGCGCCGGCATCGGCCAGCAGCGTGGCCGGGTCGATCGACGGGCTGGTTCGCACCCGGACACGGCGCCCCACCCGTTCGACGACGGTGGTGCCGTCCAGTGTCGGGTTCCAGCTCGTCTCCGCCTCGGCCGCGAACTCCACCTCGGCGTAGCGGTGGTCGGACTCGGCCCGGATGTCCTCGACCGGGCCCCGCAGCACGACCCGGCCGGCATCCACGATGACCACCGAAGAGCACACGTCGGCGACGAGATCGAGCTGGTGGCTGCTGAGCAGGAGCGCCGTCCCCTCCGCCACCCGCTCCCGCAGGATGTCGCTCAGGGTGTCGACGGCGATCGGGTCGAGCCCGGAGAAGGGCTCGTCGAGGACGAGCACCTCGGGGTCGCTGAGCAGGGCCAGCGCCAGCTGGACCCGCTGCTGGTTGCCGCTGGACAGGTCCTGGACGTCACTCGCCGCCCGCTCGTCGAGACCGAGCCGCTCCAGCCAGCCGTCCGCCGCCTTGGTGGCCTCGGCCGCCGATTGACCCGAGAGCCGCCCGTAGTAGACGAGATGGTCCCGGACCCGCATGCGGGGGTACATGCCACGCTCGGCGGGCATGTAGCCGAACCGGCGCCGGGTGGCGTCGTCGATGGGCCGGTCCCGCCAGGTCACCTCGCCCGCATCGAGCTCCAGCAGGCGCATGATGGCCCGCATGGTCGTCGTCTTCCCCGCCCCGTTGGGCCCGAGGAACCCGACGATCTCCCCCGGTGCGACCGTGAGGTCGATCCCGTCGAGGGCGGTGACGCCGCCGTAGCGCTTCTGGAGACCAGACGCTCTGAGCACGGCGGTCGACCCTAACCGCGCCCGTCGCCCCGGCGGACCAAGGCGGGTGCGATAGTGGCCCTCACAGGGCCAC
>JBOGFO010000484.1:0-3324 GCA_050743445.1 Acidimicrobiia bacterium | reverse complement strand
CTGGTACATCCCCCGGGCGGCCGTCTCGGAGTAGCAGGTGTTGGTCTTGCCCGGGAAGGTGGGGTCGGCGTAGCGCTCGTGGCACAGGCCCATCTGCACGTTGAACGGGAACTTGCGGGCCATGTGGCCCCGGAACACCTTCTGGATCTCGAGCCAGTTCTCGCCGTCGTCCTGCTCGAACTGCCCGCCGGGCGAGAAGGTGCGGATCATCCCCAGCCGCCAGGCCTCCTTCACCTCGGGCGGGGCGTCCGTGGGCACGGCGATCCAGGCCCACACCTCCATCCGGCCCGGGCCCTTGGGCTGCCAGACGCGCATGGTCTGGAGGCCGGGCAGGAACGAGAAGGTGGGGAAGATGTTGAAGTGGGCCGCCCGGAAGCCTTCGGCCCGGGGCTGGCCCAGCCGGCGGGTGGCCTCCTCGAGGGTCGTCTCGGTCCAGTACTTGCCCGGGACCGGTCCGGGTACGAAGTCGAGGACAGGGCCCTCGGTGAAGAACCCGCAGCCGTGGCCCTTCTCGGAGGCGAACTGGACCCCGTCGGTGGGCATGGCCGCCAGGCCGGGGAAGTCGTCGGGCATGAGAGCGATGAAGGCCGAGCCGTGGCTGATCTCGGCGTGTTGCATGTCGGTGGTGAACTGCTCGGCGGCGAACTTCCAGTTGCAGTTGAGGACCCACTTGTGCATACCGCCGACCATCTCCAGGCCGCCGTCGAAACGGTCGGCGAAGACGTCGAAGTACCAGGCCATGTCCCCCAGGTAGTCGGTGAAGGACGGAGCGGTCGGGTCCCAGTTCCCGAAGATGAAACCCTTGTAGTTCTCGAGCTGGGTGACCTTGATGCAGCCCCACGACGGCTTGTCGAGGTCGCCGTGCCAGGCGTCGTCCTCGTGGGTGACGGAGATGAGGTTGCCGGCCAGGTCGTAGGCCCAGCCGTGGTAGGTGCAGGTGAAGGCACCCCGCTGGTTGCCCTCGTCAGCCCGGCACAGCCGCATGCCGCGGTGCCGGCACTGGTTGAGGAAGGCCGCCACCGACCCGTCCTTCTGGCGGACGACGAGGACGGGATCCTCCCCCATGTAGGTGGAGAAGAAGTCGCCCGCCTTGGGGATCATCGAGTCGTGGGCCAGGAAGAGCCAGCTCCGGCCGAAGACCCGCTCCAGCTCCAGCTTGTAGAGCTCCTCGTCGCAGTAGATGAGCGGGCTGATGGTGCCCCGCTCGGAGTCGACCAAATGCGAGACGTCGATGGTCATGCCCCTTCCCTCCCTCTCGGGGACACCCCGGCCCCCGGGCCTCGCACCAACCCGGCCAGCTCGGCGCCGACCTCGAGGATCATGTCCTCCTGCCCGCCGACGGCCTTGCGCCGCCCCACCTCGAGCAGGATCTCCTTCTCGGATACTCCGAAGCGCTCGGCCGCCCGCTCGGCGTGGAGCAGGAAGGAGCCGTACACGCCGCAGTACCCCAGCAGCAGTGCCGAACGGTTGACGGAGGGCACCCGGTCGAGGATGGGGCGGACGACGTCCTCGGCGGCGTCCATCACCGCGAAGGTGTCGATGCCCGTGGCGATGCCCTCCAGGTCACACACCGCAGCCAGCACCTCGGTGGGGGTGTTGCCCGCCCCCGCCCCCAACCCGCAGGTGGACCCGTCGATCCAGGTGGCCCCCGCCCGCACCGCGGCGATGGAGTTGGCCACGCCCAGATTCAAGTTCATGTGCCCGTGGAACCCGACCTCGATGCCGGGCACCCCCGCCCGGATGGCCTCCACCCGCTCCGCCGCCCCCGTGGGAGTGAGGGCACCGGCGGAATCGGTGACGTAGACCACCTCGGCGCCGCCATCGGCCATGACCCGGGCCTGGCCGGCGATGGCATCGGGCGGGGCCAGGTGGGCCATCATCAGGAAGCCCACCGAGACCATGCCGAGGTCCCGGGCCAGGCGGAGATGCTGGGGAGCGATGTCGGCCTCGGTGCAGTGGGTGGCCACCCGCACCAGGCCGGCGCCCAGATCCCGGGCCGCCAGCAGGTCGTCCTTGGTACCGATGCCGGGCAGGAGCAGCACCGCCAGCCGGCTCTGGTCGAGCACCTCGACCGCGGCGGCGATGAGCTCGAGCTCGTCCACCAGCGAGACCCCGTAGTTGTACGAGGAGCCGCCCAGGCCGTCGCCGTGGCTGACCTCGATCCAAGGCACGCCGGCGGTGTCCAGGGCGGCGACCACCGAGCGCACCTGCTCGACGGTGATGCGGTGACGTTTGGCGTGGCTGCCGTCGCGCAGCGTGGAGTCGACGACCGTGATCACCCGACGCCCTCCAGCAGTTGGGTGCGGGCCAGCTGCTCGCCCACGCGGGTGGCGGCCGCCGTCATGATGTCGAGGTTGCCGGCGTAGGCGGGGAGGTAGTCGCCGGCCCCGGCCACTTCGAGGAACACCGCCACCCGGGACGTCTCGGTCCAGCCGCCGTCGTCGTCGAACACCGGCTCGGTCGTCAGGCGGTAGCCGGGCACATAGGCCGCCACCTGGGCCACCATGGCCTCCACGCAGGCGGCCACCGCCTCCCGGTCGGCGCCGGGGGCCAGCGAGCAGTAGACGGTGTTGCGCATGAGGATGGGCGGGTCGGCCGGGTTGAGCACGATGATCGCCTTGCCCCGCAACGCCCCGCCGATCTCCTCCAGGCCACGGGCGGTGGCCCGGGTGAACTCGTCGATGTTCTGGCGGGTGCCCGGGCCCGCCGAGCGGCTGGCCACGGTGGAGATGATCTCGGCGTAGGCCACCGGCGCCACGCGGTTGACGGCGTGGACGATGGGGATGGTGGCCTGGCCCCCGCAGGTGATGAGGTTCACCTCGGTGGCATCGAGGTGGGCGTCGAGGTTCACCACCGGGACGACGGACGGCCCCAGCTGGGCCGGCGTCAGGTCCACGGTCTGGAGCCCGGCCCGGGCCAGGGTCGGTGCGGCGGCGGCGTGGGCGGCGGCGGAGGTGGCGTCGAAGACGATGGTCCCCGGCTCGGCGTGGGCAATCAGCCAGGAGAGGCCATCGGCGGAGGCGTCGAACCCCGCCCGCCGCGCCCGGGCCAGGCCGTCGGACTCCGGGTCGATGCCGACCACGGCGGTGAGCTCCAGAACGTCAGAGCGGGCCAGCTTGGCCATCAGGTCGGTGCCGATGTTGCCCGAGCCCAGGATCATGCACGGGCGCCGGACCACGGCGCCGGTTCCAGGGTCGGTCAGGGTCACGTCGGTGTCGGCCACGACAGCCAGTGTCCGTTTCCTCCCGAGTGTCCAGCCAGGAACCCGTTCCGGCTACCGGAACGCAGATGAACCTGTTGTCGCAGAACGCGATGAGGCGCCCG
>JBOGFO010000483.1:0-4107 GCA_050743445.1 Acidimicrobiia bacterium | reverse complement strand
GCGCCCGTCGAGCCGAAGAAGGCGGCGTCAGCGTAGGAGAAGATGCCGCCGTCGGAGGCGACGAGCCAGTAGCCACGGCCGGAGGGAGTGGCGGCCATGCCCACGATCGGCCGGTTCAGCTTGATGGCCCCCGTCGAGCCGAAGAAGGCGGCGTCACCGAAGGTGAAGATGCCCCCATCGGACGCCACCATCCAGTAGCCCGCCCCCGAGGGGGTGGGGGCCATGCCCACTATGGGCTGGTTCAGGCGGACGGCGCCGGTGGAGCCGAAGAAGCCGGCGTCGCCGTAGGAGAAGATGCCGCCGTCGGTGGCCACGAGCCAGTAGCCGCCGGCCGGTTCGGCCGCCTGGGCCCGGAGCATGCCGGACCCGGCGGGGACGAGGAGAGCGGCGAGGAGGGCCGCCAGCAGGAGGGCGAGGAGGGTGGCGTGGGGCCGACGCCGGAGCGCCGCCGGAGCACGGGCGGGGCCCGGGGGAGGGGGTGTCCCCAGATAATCCATACCGCCAGTTACTGCCCGGAACCGGCCAATCCCTGCGGTGTCTTTGAAACGTCATGTCCCTTTGACGTTCCTTTAGCACGGCCTCCTCAATCGACGAGCGCCCTCGCCGCCTGCACCCGGCCGAGCGCCCGCTCCCGGCCGAGGAGGACGATGGAATCGAAGAGGGGCAGGCCGGCGGCGCGGCCTTCCACGGCGGCGTAGACGGCGGGGAGCGCCTTGCGGGGCTTGATGCCGAGGCCCTCGAGCACGGGTCGGAGATCGACGCCTTCGGGCGTCCACTCGCACGTCTCCAGGTGCCCGGCCACGGCATCGAGGACCTCGCCCGCCCGCTCCGTCTTCTGCAGCCGCTCGAGTGACTCGTCCTCGATGGCGAACTCGTCCTCGGGCACGAAGAGGAAGTCGGTGGTGGCGGCCAGGTCGGCCAGCGTCAGCGCCCGTTCCCGAGCCAGGGGCACGGCTCCGGCGAACGTCGCCTCGTCGAGACGGGCCCCGACCCGGGTCCGGCCGAAGGGCAGCGATCGCGCGACCAGCTCGGGAAGCGGAAGGCCCCGGATGTACTCCCCGTTCATCCAGTTGAGCTTGTCGTAGTCGAAGAAGGCGGCGGCCCGGGTGACCCGGGCGAGGTCGAAGGCGGCGGCCATCTCCTCGGCGGAGAGCAGCTCGCTGCCTTCCTCGATGCCCGAGTAGCCCAGCAGGCCGAGGTAGTTGCGGAGCGCCTCGGGGAGGTAGCCGCGGTCAGCGAAGTCCTCGAGAGCCACGGCGCCGTGGCGCTTGGACAGCTTCCCCCGGTCCGCTCCCACCAGCAGCGGGAGGTGGGCGAAGGTGGGCCGGCCGGCGAACCCGAGCGCCTCCCGCAGCGCCAGCACCCGGTGGGTGGAGTCGATGAGGTCCTCACCCCGGATCACGTGGGTGATCCCCATGTCGGCGTCGTCCACGGCGTTGGCCAGGAAGAAGACCGACGCCCCGGTGGAGCGCACGATGACGAAGTCGCCGATCGTCGACCAGTCCACCGCCACCTCGCCGCGGACGACGTCATCGAAGCGGCTCACCCCCTCGTCGGGCGTACGGAACCGGATCACCCGGGGCCGGCCCTCGTCCGCCTTGGCCGTCCGCTCGGCGGCGGTCAGGTCGCGGCAGCGCCCGTCGTAGCTCGGGTCACGTCCGGCGGCCCGGGCCTCGTCCGCCCGCGCCGCCAGCTCGTCCTCGGTGCAGTAGCACCAGTAGGCCGAACCCTGTTCCTGCAGCTGGGTGACCGCCTCCGCGTACCGGTCGCGGCGGACACTCTGGCGGTAGGGCCCCTCGTCCCAGTCCAGGCCCAGCCACCGCAGGGTGCTCTGGATGCCGTCCACCCACGGCTCCCGGGAGCGCTCGAGGTCGGTGTCCTCGATGCGCAGCACCAGGGTGCCGCCGTGGTGGCGGGCGTAGAGCCAGTTGAACAGCGCCGTGCGGGCACCGCCCACGTGGAGGTAGCCCGTCGGGGACGGCGCGAAGCGCACCCGCACTCCGGACGTCTCGTTCGGGGACACCTCGAGCCCTGTCTCATTCGGGGACACCCCGAGCCCTGTCTCATTCGGGGACACCCCGAGCCCGGGGGGGTTCATTCGCCGTGGTTGCGCGGACCCGCCGCCGCCGCCTTGACGCCGAGCAGGGCCCGCCAGTTGCCGAGGGCGGCGCGCACGTCCTCGCCCGGCTTCAGCCGCAGCGTCGCCTCCGGCACGGCATCGACCAGACGCCGGCGGCGCGGGTAGTCGTGGTCGACGCCGGCCACCGCCAGGCGGCGCCAGTCCTTGAGGTCGGGCGAGGCGGCGCCGAGCCAGCCGAAAAGGGTGAAGGCCAGCTCCAGGTCGGGCATCACCGGAGCCCGCCCGAAGAGGGCGGCCCGGCGCATTGCCAGCTCGGCCCCGACGGCCATGGCGTCGTGCTCGGTCTCGGGGGCGACGATCTCGAGGCGGCCGTGGAAGCGGGCGGCCAGGGTCAGCGCGTAGCCGCCGTCGGGCCCCGGGCTGCCGAAGAGGCTGCCGGACCGGACCGGCCCCTCCCCCGGAGGAAGATCCCCGGGGCGGACGGCCCGCCACGCCTGGGCCGGGGGCACCCGAGTCGACTCGCGGGGCGCGTCCTCGGACCGGGTGGGGACGTAGGGGTCGACGGCCATCGCAACACCCTACCGGCACGGCCGCGCCCGGCTTTCGAGCGGGGCGGGGACATTACATGTCTGTGTCGGCGAAAGGAACGAAGCGGGGCAAGGCGTATCTCATCTCCGGAACCTTCGAAATTCCCCCCAGCACCACCCCGAGCGCAGCGGGGCCCCCGATCCTCCCGCTCGACTCGCAAGGTGGTGGCACATGCGGCCCCGGGCCCGCTCGCTCGTCCTCGTCCTGCTCACGTCCCTGATGGCTCTTCCCCATGCCGGGCTGGCCGTCCCGATCCGCCACGGCCTCCGGGTCGTCTCCTCGAACCCGGTGGCCGGCACCCCGCACGTGCTCGACGGCGAGGTCTTCGCCATCCTCCCGCTCGGTCGCCGGGTCTACGTGGGCGGCAACTTCACCCAGGTCGGCAACGCCGGCAACCCGACGGTCCTGACCCGCCGGGGACTGTTCGCCTTCGACTCCGGCACCGGGCTCGTCGACCCGACCTTCGTGGCCGACTTCGACGGGTCCGTCGAAGCTCTGGCCGCCGCCCCGGACGGACGCCATATCTTCGCCGGCGGGGACTTCGGCACCCTGAACGGTTCCCCCCGGCGCAAGGTGGCCAAGATCGACGGCCTGACCGCGGCGCCGGCGGCCGGCTTCGCGGTGTCGATCACGTCGGCCGTCAACGACCTGGTCGTCTCCGGGGACCGGCTCGTCCTGGGCGGGATCTTCTCGTCGGTGAACGGCGCCCCCCGGGGTGGCCTGGCCGTGGTGTCGGCGACCAGCGGAGCCCTCGACCCCAACGTCGACATCGCCTTCACCGGCACCCGGCGGGGGCCGATGCCACGGGTGCGGTCCATCGCCCTGTCACCGGACGGCACCGTGCTGGTGGCGGCCGGGAACTTCACCACGGCCGGTGGGCTGCCCCGGTTCCAGATCGCCCTGGTCGACCTGGCGGCCCGGCCGGCCCGGGTGCTCGACTGGCAGACCACCCGCTTCGACGATCGCCACACGGACCGGTCCGACCGGGACGGGTTCTGGTGCTCGCTGCTCAACGAGACGTTCATGCGGGACGTGGACTTCTCCCCCGACGGCACCTACTTCGTGGTGGTCACCACGGGCTGGTACAGCGACCGGGGTGCGCTGTGCGACACGGCGACCCGCTGGGAGACGTCGGCCCGGGGCCCGGGCCTGCAGCCGACCTGGGTCGACCTGACCGGAGGCGACACGCTGACCGCCGTCGCCGTCACCGACAGCGCCGTCTACGTCGGCGGGCACCAGCGGTGGCTGAACAACGTGCCTCCCACCTCCGCCGGCGGCAGGGCCGGCATCGGCAGCGTGGCCCGGGAGGGCCTCGCCGCCCTCGATCCGCTCAGCGGCCTGCCACTGGCCTGGAACCCGGGACGGGAACGGGGCGAGGGCGTGTGGTCGCTGGTCCCCACCGCCGACGGGTGGGAATGACACCCTGAAGTGGCCCCACC
>JBOGFO010000482.1:0-1535 GCA_050743445.1 Acidimicrobiia bacterium | reverse complement strand
GCGCCGCGGCGGGCGGGGGGGTCGGCGACTGGGTCGGAGGGGGGTTGGTGGTTGGGGGCGTTTCCTGGACGTCCGGGTGGACCTCCAGGCACGACTTCTTGCTCACCATCGACGCCTCGGTCGCTTCGCCCGCCGGGTCACCGGACAGTTGGGCCTGGGTGCAGATGAACGTGCCCCGGGGGAGTCCCTCGGGCACGACGAATGAATGGTCGCCGCCACCATCGTTGGCGGGGAGGTCCTCGCCCTTCGACATCTCGGCCTTGTAGGTGTCGACGATGCGCACGCACACCAGCATCGAGCGCACCGAATCCCAGTTCGCGGCCGTCCAGCCGATCGTGGCCGTCACCGTCTGGCCCGGCATCGCCTCACCCCGCGCGGGGGGATCCGTGATCAGGACGAGGCGGGTATCGGGATCGCCGGCGAAGACTGCATCGCAGGCGCCCGGGGGGATATCGGCGCCTGCGACTGAGGGGACCAGGGCGCCGGCTGCGGCGGCCAGGGGGACGAGGAGCAACTGGCGGAAGTGGGGGATTCTTCTCACGGCCACTCAATTCCCTCGTCACAGACGTTTTCCTTTTCTTCGCCCAAGTCGTTACAAGGCCTTAACAGTGCCCGTCACACGGTCGCAACATGGGACCGGACAAACTCGGACGAGACCGACATTTCTGGCCTCCCCCCGCCTACGCTGCCCGGGTCATGACCAGCGACGAGGATCTCGTCTCCCTGGCCCGGGCGCTGTATCTCCCCCGCCTCGTCGAGGAGAAGATGCTGCGCCTGCTGCGCCAGGGACGGCTGTCGAAGTGGTTCTCGGGGATCGGCCAGGAGGCCATCGCCGTGGGAGTCGCCGGCGCGCTGCGGCCCGACGATTTCATCCTCCCGCTGCACCGCAACCTGGGCGTGTTCACCACCCGGGGCGTCGACCTCGACCGCCTCCTGCGCCAGGTGCTGGGCCGCGACGGCGGCTTCACCCGGGGCCGGGACCGCAGCTTCCACTTCGGCGTCCTGGAGCACGCCGTCGTCGGCATGATCAGCCACCTCGGGGCCATGTTGCCGGTGGCCGACGGGTTGGCGCTGGCCGGGCGCCTGCGGGGGACGGACCGGGTGGTGGCCGTCTTCTCCGGCGACGGGGGGACCAGCGAAGGCGACTTCCACGAGGCGGCCAACCTGGCCGCGGTGTGGCGCCTCCCCGTCCTGTTCGTGGTGGAGAACAACGGGTGGGGCCTGTCCACGCCGACCAGCGAGCAGTTCGCCTGCGAGCACCTGGCCGACCGGGCCGCCGGCTACGGCATGCCCGGCGCCGTGGTCGATGGCAACGACGTGCGGGCCGTCATGGAGGCGGTGGGGGAGGCGGCGCAGCGGGCCCGGGCCGGCGGGGGGCCGGCGCTCCTCGAGTTCCTGACCTACCGGATGCGGGGCCACGAGGAGGCGTCGGGCACCGACTACGTGCCGACCGAGGCGCTGGCCGAGTGGGCGGGGCGCGATCCGCTCGTCCGCTTCGAGGGCGTGCTCGACCAGCGGGGCCTGTTGCCCGAGGC
>JBOGFO010000481.1:0-3607 GCA_050743445.1 Acidimicrobiia bacterium | reverse complement strand
GCCCTGGAGCGTGCCGAGGAGAGCGATGCGCCCGAGCCCGCCGGGACTCGTGAGCAGACCCGGAGCCGCCAGCGGCAAGAGGACGACGAGCGACACCCAGTAGGCGGGAAGGATCCGCAGCGCCCGGTTCCGGGCGTATTCGCGCAGGGCCGCCCACAACCCCTCGGGATGCCGCCGCCGGCAGCGCTCCCAGCTCCCCACCAGCAGGAAACCGGACAGGACGAAGAACAGGTCGACCCCCAGGCTCCCTGCCCCCAGCACCCACCAGCCAGGACCCAGTGCCCCTTCGGGGCGGGTGTCGACCACGGCCAAGGTGAAGCAGTGGTAGGCAACCACCGAAACCACGGCCAATCCACGTACCGCGTCGAGGAGGAGACCGCGGCCCGCACGCATGAATGGAGGCCTACCCCCGGAACAGCCTGGTTCGAACCTCCAGTTCCTGGGAATAGTCTCGGATCAACGTCTGCGAGGAGAGGGAATGCGCGACATCGGCGTCGATACGAGCCGTGACGTCCATTTGGTGGTACCCGCGTCCGCTGAGTACCTGCGGCTGGTGCGGCTCACGGCCGCGGGCCTGGCCAGCCGGATGGGGTTCACCTTCGACGAGGTCGAGGACCTCCGCATCGCCGTCGACGAGTTGTGCTTCCTCCTCGTGGACGACGGCGACATGGATCGCACCATGGAGCTGCGCTACTCCTCGGGCGATGACTCCATCACCATCGAGGGCTACACCCGCCTTGCCGGTCCGCCGCCCGAGCCCAACGACCTCTCCGAGCAGATCCTCTCGGCCCTCGTCGATGAGCACGAGGTGGTCAGCCACGGCGGGGAGATCCGGTTCCGGCTCCTCAAGCGCCGCGACGAGGACAGCTGAGCGTGGCCTTCGAAGCAACTGAGCGCGACGAGCTCAGATCGAAGCTCGAGGAGTACGCCGTCACCCGCGACCGCGCCCTGCGCGACGAGATCGTGTCTACCCAGGTGGGGCTGGCGGAGTACCTGGCCCGCCGCTTCAAGAACCGGGGCGAGCCGATCGAGGATCTCGTCCAGGTCGCCCTCCTCGGCCTGCTCAAGGCCGTGGAGCGGTTCGACCCGAGCCGGGGCCTGGAGTTCTCGACCTTCGCCACCCCCACCATCGTCGGCGAGCTGAAGCGGCACTTCCGGGACAAGGGCTGGGCGGTGCGGGTCCCCCGCCGGGTCCAGGAGCTCCACCTGCGGATGAGCACGGTGGTGAACTCCCTCTCCCAGGAGCTGGGCCGCTCCCCCACCATCCCCGAGATCGCCCAGCGGGCCGAGGTTTCCGAGGACGAGGTCCTGGAGGCGATGGAAGCCGGGCGGGCGTACCGGTTCAGCTCCATCGACGCCCCCAGCGGCGACGACGAGGACCGGGCGCCCGGCCCCGTCGCCGCCCAGCTCGGCACGGACGAGACCGGCCTCGAGGAGGTCGAGCAGCGCATGCTGCTCTCGCCCCTGATTGCCACCCTGCCGAAGCGGGAGCAGATGATCGTCCACCTCCGGTTCTTCCGGGGGATGACGCAGTCCGAGATCGCCGCCCGCCTCGGCATCAGCCAGATGCACGTCTCCCGCCTCCTGGCCCGCAGCCTGTCCCAGCTCCGCCAGCGGGCCGGGGCGGACAAGGAGCCCTGAACCGTCTGGTCCCACGTTTCTGACCAGGAAGGTCCTGGGTACCCCAGGAGCACCGGACGAACCGAAGCAATGACCGGGCAAGGACAGCGAGGAGACGTGGCATGGGTAGCCAGACGGATGACATGAAGGGTCGGGCCAAGGAAGCGGTGGGCGACCTGACCGACAACGACGATCTCAAGCGTGAGGGCAAGACCGACCAGTTCGGCGCCGACATCAAGGAGAAGGCCGAGCAGGCCAAGGACAAGGCAGACGAGATGGTCGACAAGGCCAAGGAGAAGTTCGACCGGTAATGAACCGGGAGGACGGAGCGGCAGGCGGGCGCCTGCCGTTTCGTCGCGTCTAGCGTGGTCGTCCGGTATGTCCCTATGAGGAGGCATGACAGTGGATCTCGGTCTGGACGTCGCTGAACGCGACGGTCACGCGGTGCTCTCGGTCACCGGGGAAGTCGACGTCTACACAGCACCCCAGTTCCGCGAGCAGCTGATCCAGCTGGTCGATCAGGGACACCGCAGCATCATCGTCAACCTCGAAGGGGTCGAGTTCCTCGACTCCACCGGGCTGGGCGTGCTCGTGGGAGGTCTGAAGAGGGTACGGAGCCACGACGGTGACCTGTCGCTGGTCTGTACTCAGCGTCGCATTCTCAAGGTGCTGGAGATCACCGGGCTCACCAAGGTGTTCACCATCCACGAGACCGTCGACGCCGCCGTCGCCGGTTGATCCCGGTCCTCCCATGACCCAGGTCGTCGAGCTCGAGATCCCGGCGCTCCCGGAGTTCGTCGGCATCGTCCGGATGGCCGTCGCCGCCCTGGCCGGTGTCCGTCCGGGTCTCGACTATGACCGGGTGGACGACCTGCGCATCGTGGTCTCCGAAGCGTGCACCAGCGCCATCGAGGCCTTCGGCGACGCCCCGCCCAGCGGGTCCTCCCGGGTGAGGCTCCGGTGCCATGACGGTGACGACCGACTCGAGGTCGCCATCTCCGGCCCCACCGGAGCCTTCGACTCCACGGTGGGGTCCCCCGACGCCGAGGACGACGCCGGCTTCCGCATCTCACTCATCCGGGCGCTGGTCGACGAGGCCGGCGTCTCGGCGGTGGCGGGCGGCAGCGAGCTGCGCCTGGTCCTGTACCGGGACGCCGCTCAGACCATCGGCCAGGGGTAGGGATAGTCGGTCATCGGCGGCGGGAAGACCCGCCGGGACAGTAGCCACCCCAGGCGCCGGCGGGCGGTGTCCACCTCGGCCGGGGACAGCAGCCGAGCCAGCTGCTCCCCCAGCCCGGCGTCGAAGCCGGCATCGAGGCGGGCCAGGTCGGCGACGAGGTCGTCCGTGATCTCCTGCCCTTCGAAGTCCCAGATGACCGTGCGGAGCTTGACCGAGGTGTGGAAGGTCACGCCGTGGTCGATGCCCCAGATGTGGCCGCCGGCGTCGAGCAGGCAGTGACCCGACTTCCGGTCGGCGTTGTTGATGATCACGTCGAAGAGGGCGATCTGGCGGAACCGGTCGGGATCGGCGTCCCGGAGGGTGAAGTAGTGGTTCTCGGGGTCGTGCTCGATGAAGAGCTGCACCATCCCCTCACCCATGGGACCGGAGCGGAGCACCGTCGGCGGCACGATGGACCAGCCGAGTTCCTCGGACACGAGATGGGATGCGACCTCCCGCTGGCAGAGGGTGCCCTCGGGGAAGTCCCATAGGGGCCGCTCCCCACGGCGGGGCTTGTAGACGGCGAGCGTCTCCTGCTGCTCGGGGACGCCCCCGGCCCCGGGGACCGGCAGGCACAGGCGCCCGAGGTAGGTGTGGTTGGACGCCCAGGGCATCCGCCCGAGCACCTCGAGCTCGCCCCGTTCCAGAGCCGGGGGGATCACCCTCCCGACTGGGCGTGCCCGTTGAGCTTGGGACAGACGTGCCCTTCCGGGTCCAGGGGGCCGCCGCACAGCGGGCACGGCGGCCGTCCCGCCACCACCGCCTCGA
>JBOGFO010000480.1:0-2796 GCA_050743445.1 Acidimicrobiia bacterium | reverse complement strand
GCGTTGCCCCGCCCGCCCCGCCCGCCCCGGGCGGCCAGATAGGAGTCGCCGGCGGCCACCAGATCGGCCAGGACCTCCCCGTCGCGGTCCCGGACCACCGTGCCCTCGGGGACGATCACCATCAGGTCCTCGCCCCGGGCGCCGTGCTTGCGCTTCCCCGAGCCGTGCACCCCGGAGGCGGCCCGGCGGTGGGGGTAGTCGCGGAAGGCGATGAGCGAGGCCAGGTTGCGGTCGGCCCGCAGCCACACGTCGCCGCCCTTGCCTCCGTCGCCGCCGTCGGGCCCGCCCTTGTCGACATGGGCCTCGCGCCGGAAGGACACGGCGCCGGCACCGCCGTCGCCGCCCCGAAGGTTGACCATCACCTCGTCGGTGAACTCTGACATCGAGGTGAAGGATACGAGGAGGGAGAGCCGCCCCGGCAGGGGCCGGTCGCCTACTCGGAAGCGGCGGGGATGATGTCGACGAGCTTGCGGCCGCGGCGGTTGCCGAACTTGACCTTGCCCGGCGCGGTGGCGAAGAGGGTGTCGTCGCCGCCCCGACCCACGTTGTGGCCCGGGTGGATCCT
Organism: Acidimicrobiia bacterium; assembly: GCA_050743445.1. Taxonomy (GTDB): domain Bacteria; phylum Actinomycetota; class Acidimicrobiia; order IMCC26256; family BP-133; genus CAWBJP01. The sequence goes on along the minus strand of JBOGFO010000480.1, from coordinate 2,231 downwards.
GGTGCCCCGCTGGCGCACGATGATCGACCCGGCGGTGACGGCCGTGCCGTCGAACACCTTCACGCCGAGGCGCTGGGCGGCCGAGTCGCGGCCGTTGCGGGAGGTACCCGACCCCTTCTTCTTCGACATGAGCTCTCAGCCCTCTGCTCTCGGGGACACCCCGGACCCCGGGGCGATCCCGACGATCTCGATCGTCGAGTACTTCTGGCGATGACCCCAGCGCTTCCGCTGGTTGGTCTTGTTCTTGTAAGTGAAGCCGTCGATCTTGGGGCCCTTCGACTCCCCCACCACCCGCGCCCGGACCTGGGCCCCGGCCAGCTGGTCGGGCGTGGACAGCACCGTCTCGCCGTCGACCACGAGGACCGGGTCGAAGACGACCTCCTCGGCGCGGTCTTCGGGGACACCCCGCGCCCCGGGGAGGCGTTCGACGTCGAGCCTCTGGCCCTCGGTCACCCGGTACTGCTTCCCACCTGTCTTCACCACTGCGTACATGGCGCGTCACACCCCGCCGGAATCGCTCATCGGAAGCGGGAAGGATACCAGCCCGGTGTTCTCGAGCCCGCGAACCTGGCAATATTTAGCAAAGTTCGACGAACTACGAGGGACCAACAGAGAGAGGGAGACCCGCATGCCCCCCTACAGCAAGCCGATCAACAACTACCAGGTGACCTACCGGTCACTCCACGACATCCACGCCGAGATCACGTGCACCTCGGGGACGGGGGAACAGGTCTGCCGGCTGGCCTTCTATGACGACGCCCGGCCGATGCCGGTCCGGAACACGTTCCTCGGGACCTCGACGCTCCCCACCCTGGCCTTCCGCAGCAGCCAGTTCGTGGCCATGCTCACCCTGCTCCGGGAGGAGAAGCCCGTCTTCCTGGCCTTCAACCCCGACACCATGACCGGGTGGATCAACACCGGGATCGAGCCGGCCGGGGAGGACGAGGGGCCCTGAGCGGCCCCCCGCCCCCCGGGCGGGTCAGAGCAGCGAGTGGTCGATGATGATGCCGCGGCCCTCGCATTCGGGACAGGTGGTGGAGAACGCCTCCACCAGGCCCTCCGAGATCCGCTTGCGGGTCATCTCCACCAGGCCGAGCTCGGAGATCTCGAACACCTCGGTCCGGGTCTTGTCCCGGGCCAGGGCCTCCTTGAACCGGCGGACGACCTCCTCGCGGTTCTTGCGGATCTCCATGTCGATGAAGTCGATGACGATGATCCCGCCGATGTCCCGCAGCCGCAGCTGGCGGGCGACCTCTTCGGCCGCCTCCAGATTGTTGGCGAAGACGGTCTCTTCGAGGTTGGAGCGCCCCACGTTCTTGGCCGTGTTCACGTCGATCACGGTGAGCGCCTCGGTGCGCTCGATGATGATCGAGCCACCCGAGGGCAGCCACACCTTGCGGTCGAGCGCCTTGTGGAGCTGCTCGTGGACGTGGAACCGCTCGAAGATGGGCAGGTCCTCGTCGTAGAGCTCCACCCGGTCGGCCAGCTCGGGCGTGATGGCCTCGACGTAACGCAGCACTTCGCGGTAGAGGGCGGGGTCGTCGATCACCACCCCCCGGTACTCCTTGTTGAACTCCTCCCGGATGACCCGGATGGCGAGGTCGGGCTCCTGGTGGAGGAGCATGGCGGGGCGGCCCCGGGCCGCCCGTTTGGAGATGTCGTCCCACTGGGCCATCAGCCGGCGCATGTCCCGGTGCAGCTCGTCGGCGCTGGCGCCCTCGGCCGCGGTACGGACGATGAGCCCGGCGTCGGACGGCCGGATCTCGTCGAGGATCTTCCGCAGCCGCTTGCGCTCGTCGTCCGAGAGGCGCTTGGAGATCCCGTAGGTGCCGGGCTGGCCCGGGATCATCACCACGAAGCGCCCGGCCAGGCTCACCTCCTGGGTAAGTCGGGCGCCCTTGGTGCCGATGGGGTTCTTGGTCACCTGGACCACGACCGACTGCCCGTTGCGGAGCAGGCGCTCGATCTTGGGGCGGCGGCCCTCGATCTCGGCCTCGTCGAAGACGATGTCGTCGCGGTAGAGGACGCCGTTCTTCGGCGTGCCGATGTCGACGAAAGCGGCCTCCATGCCCGGCAGGACGTTCTGGACCTTGCCCAGGTAGATGTTGCCGTCGATGGCGGTGGTGGCGTCGGCCGGCCGGGACACGTAGTGCTCCACGAGGCTGCGGCCCTCGAGGACCGCCACCTGGATCCCGACTCCGGGCTGGACGTGGACGGCCATCATGTAGCGG
>JBOGFO010000479.1:0-18272 GCA_050743445.1 Acidimicrobiia bacterium | reverse complement strand
GCTCCGGGCCGAGGGCAACGAGGGCCGCAAGGCACTGCGGGCGGTGGAGACGGCCGCCACCAAGCTCCGGGCGGACCTTTCCCAGGCGAAGCTGGCCGCCGAGGTGGCCACGGAGAGGGCCCGGGCCGCCGAGGCCCTGAGCGAGGCCGCCGGCCGGCGGGCCGACGCCGAGCGGGCGCGAGCGGACGAGGCCATCGCCGCCCGGGCCGACCTGGTTCGCGCCCTCAACCGGCCGGCCAAGGCGCCCCGGACCACCCGCGCCCGAGCCAAGACCTGACCGCCCGGGACCTCAACCGGCCAAACACCTCCCGCCCGAAGCGCGTCCGGCAAGCCCACCCGCCCGAAGCGCGTCCCGGCCAAGACGTAGGTGCGCCGCCCTCGCGCCGCCGCGTTCTTGTTGGCGTTTTGCCAGCAATCACTGGCAGATCGCCAACAAGTTCGTTGCTAGGGCTTGCCCTTGCCGGCCAGGCCGCCGGTGCCGCCGGTGTGGAGGAAGACCACGGGCCCGGTGAGGCTGCCGGCCTCGGCTTCCGCCACCAGGGCGGCCATGGCCTTGGCCGTGAACACCGGGTCGAGGAACAGGCCCTCGGTCCGGGCGGCCAGCGAGGCCGCCGCCTGGCCGGCCCGGGACGGGCGGCCGTAGCCGGGTCCGATCCCGTCGCCGACCTCAGGAGCCGGCAGCTCAACCGCCACCCCGAGGACGCTGGCCGCGCCCCGGGCCAGGGCGGTGATCCGCTCCCGGCACTCCGCCACCGGCCGGCTCACGGAGACGCCCAGCAGGCGCCACGGCGCCCGGAGCAGAGCCGAACCGAGGAGCAGCCCGGCCTGGGTGCCACACGACCCGGTGGCCAGGAGGACGACCTCGGGCATCGCCGCCAGCTGCCCGTCGAGCTCGAAGGCGGCCTCGACGTAGCCGAGACAGCCGACGGGCGTGGCCCCGCCCCGGCCGATCCGGTAGGGACGGGACCCGTTGCGTTCGAGGCGGGCCACCGAGGCGTCAATGCCGGCGTCGACGCTGCTGCGTACGGCGTCGCCGGTGAAGCGCACCTGGGCGCCGGCCAGCCGGGCCAGCCGCAGGTTGAGGGGCTCGGGCCGGGGCCGGTGACCGTAGAGCACGAGGACGCAATCGAGCCCGAGCCGGCCGGCGGCGGTGGCGGTGAGCTGGATGTGGTTGGAGCCCGGGCCGCCCCCGGTCACGACCACGTCGGCCCCCCAGGCCCGGGCGTCGGCGAGGAGGAACTCGAGCTTGCGGGCCTTGTTGCCACCCAGGCCCACCCCGGTGAGGTCGTCGCGCTTCACCCACACCTCGATGCCGAGGGCGTCCGACAGGCGGGGTGCGCTCTGCAGGGGGGTGGGCAGGGCGGCCAGGCGCACGCGGGGCGCCCGGAGCAGCGCCGGGGGTCGCTCTACCGTCTCGTGGCCCGCCGTCGTCGCCCGCACCCCCGGGAGACTAAATCAGTCAGAGCGCCAGGGGTTTGATGGGCGCGACGATGGCGGAGGGGTCGTCCCGCCATCTCTCGGGCTGCACGTCGATGTAGAGCTCGATCTCGTTCCCGTCGGGGTCGGCGATGTAGAGGCTGTGGGTCACGCCGTGGTCCGATTTCCCCAGCACCGTCACCCCGGCCGACTCCAGCTCGGACAGCGCGGCCCGCAGCTCCTCGTCGGTGGTGCCGATCTTGAGGCCGAAGTGGTACATGCCCAGGCGGCGGCCCGCCGGGATGGGATCGGCATCGGGGCCGACCTCGAGGAGGAGCAGCTCGTGGTGGGTGCGCCCGGAGGAGTACACCGCGCCCTGACTGCCGAAGGTGGCGATCTCCCGCCAGCCCAGCACCCCGCCGTAGAACTTGCGGGACTGCTCGAGGTCGGAGACGTAGAGGACGATGTGGCCGAGTTCCTTGACTTCCATATGCCGGATAACGCTGCCAGACGTGGCAGCATTCCGCCATGAGAGGACTGGCGGGCAAGGTGGCGTTCGTGACGGGGGCGGGTCGGGGCATGGGCGCGGCGATCGCCCAGCGCCTGATCGAGGAGGGCGCCCAGGTGGCGGTCACCGACCTCGACGGGGTCACGGCCAAGGAGACGGCCGCCGCCCTCGGCGAGGAGCACGCCGTCGGCCTCAAGGTGGACATCACCGACACGGGCAGCGTGGCCGCCGGCATCCTCATCACCTACCAGACGCTGGGTCCCATCGACGTGCTGGTGAACAACGCGGGCTGGGACCACGTCGTTCCCTTCATGGACACCGATGAGGAGCTCTGGGACCGCCTCATCGACATCAACCTGAAGGGCGCCCTGCGCTGCACCCAGGCTGTCCTCCCCGGCATGGTCGACCGCCAGGAGGGGGGCCGGATCATCAATATCAGCTCCGACGCCGCCCGGGTGGGCTCCAGCGGCGAGTCGATCTACTCCGCGGCCAAGGCCGGCGTCATCGGCTTCACCAAGACCCTGGCCCGGGAGCTGGCCCGCCACGAGATCACGGTCAACGTCGTCTGCCCCGGGCCCACCGACACCGCCCTGCTCTCCGAGATCGTCGGCGAGGGCAACGACCGGCTCATCGACTCGCTCAAGCGGGGGATCCCCATGAAGCGCCTCGGGCGCCCCGACGACATCGCCGGGGTGGTGGCCTTCCTGGCCTCAGCCGACGCCGGCTACATCACCGGCCAGACCCTCTCGGTGAGCGGCGGCCTGACCATGGCCTGACGCCTGGGTTGTCGGCCCGCGGGGCTCATCTCACTCCACCGGCGGGCCGGCCTCCCGGCAGGCGAGCCATCCCCGGGCCCGCTCCATCTTCGGGTAGCGGGCCACGATGTCCCAGAACCGGCGACCATGGCCGGCCACCACCAGGTGGGCGAGCTCGTGGACGACGACGTAGTCGAGGACCCAGGCCGGCTCGGTGGCCAGCTTGGAGGAGATCCGGATGGTGCGGTCGGCGGGAGTGCAGCTGCCCCAGCGCAGCTCCTGGTTGTCGACGAAGCGGATGGAGTGGGGGAGGGGCAGGTCGTAGCGCCCGGCCAGCGCCGCGGCCCGCTCGGACAGGTCGACACCGAGGGTGGCGGCCGATCGGTCGAGGCGGCGCACCATCTCCGCCACCCAGCGTTCCTCCTCGGCCCGGGTCATGGTGGCGGGGATGGAGACCCTGACCTTGCCGTCCACCCGGCGGGCCGAGACCGTCTTGCTCCGCCGGGCACTGCGGATCACCTCAACGTCCATGCGGCCACCATACCGACCGGTTCTGACAAATAACGTGAATGTGGTTCACGGGCAGTTCACCCGCGACGATCAACCGTTCGGGACCGGCCGCCGGTCGTAGAAGGCGATGCCCTCCATGGTCACCACCGTTTCGCCCCGCTGGTTGATCAGCTCGGTGAGGGCCCGGACCTTGCCCATCGTGGGCCGGCTGGCCGAAGGTTCCGTCTCGAGGACGGTGTGCCGGCAGGAGAGCTGGTCGCCGGGCCGCACCGGGGCCCGGAACCGGACGTGGTCCACCCCGGGCGAGCCCTGGGTGGCGCAGCGCGACAGCAGCCCGTCGACGAGCAGGCGCATGGCGATGGCCCCGGTGTGCCACCCGCTGGCGATGACACCACCCCACATGGTGCCCGCCGCCGCCTCGGGGTCGATGTGGAACGGCTGAGGATCCCACTGCCGGGCGAAGGAGACGATGTCCTCCTCGCTGAGCGCCGGGAACGTTCCCAGGTCGAAGCTCTGGCCCGGAGCGAAGTCCTCGAAGTGCAGGAGCGTGGATGGTGCGGTCATCGGGCCGCGCAGCCTACCGGCCGTCATTCGGGCGGCCCGCTAACGTTCCCGCCGTGCGACGCATCGCCTCCGCCCTCGCCACCCTGGTCGTCCTCCTCCTGATCGCCGCCGCTCCGGCGTGTGGTGGGGGTGACGACAAGGGCCCGCCGCTGTCCGATGAGGCGTTCCTCGAGCAGGCCAACGCCGCCTGCGTGGCCGGCGACGCGGAGCTGGAGAAGGCGGGGGAGGACCTCGTCTCGTCGGGTCAGCCCAAGACCGAGGAGATCGCCAACTTCTTCCTCGACGAGGCGGTCCCCATCGCCCGGCGCAAGCTCGACCAGATCGAGGACCTGAGCCCCCCGGCCAACAAGGCCGAGGTGGTGGAGGAGATGCTGGCCGCCGGCCGGGAGGCGATCGACGAGGTGAGCGAAGGCCTGGAAGAGGACCCGGGGGGCTACCTGACGGAGAAGGGCCCCGACCCCTTCGACGATTTCGACGAGATGGCCCGGGAGCTCGGCCTCGACAAGTGCGCCAGCGTGGCTCAGCCCCTGCCGGGGGAGGGTGACCCGGCGACCACGACCACGACGGCGGCCACCACCCCGGAGACGACCGCCACCTCGACCCCGCCGTCCAGCTAGTGAGCGAAGACCTCACGGTCTGGTTCAACCCCTCCTGCTCCAAGTGCCGCACCGCCCACGGGATCCTCGACGAGCGCGGCGTGGCCGCCGACTACGTCCACTACCTCGACACCGCCCCCTCCCGGGCCGACCTGGAGCGGGTGCTCCGCCTGCTGGGCACGGACGACCCGCTCGCCATCACCCGCACCGGTGAGGCGATCTACACCGAGCTCGGCCTGGCCGGCGCCGACCGGGACACCCTCCTCGATGCCCTGGCCACCCACCCCATCCTCATCGAGCGGCCCATCGCCATCCGGGGCGACCGGGCCGTGGTGGCGCGGCCGGCGGACCGGATCCTGGAGCTGCTGGACGACGCCTAGGGACGCGGCGCCGGGGGGCGGCGCGGGTCCTGGCGGTCCTGGTTCGGGTCCATGGTGTGCAGAGCCAGGTCGCAGGCCGCCCAGATGGTGCGGGCGAAGGGGTAGAAGAGGATCGGAAGGGCGACCACCAGGACCCCGGAGACCACCAGCAGGGGCAACACCGGGATGCCTTCCTCGCCACCGGCCAGCACCAGGATGTAGACGAACAGGCCGAGGAGGATGGCCGTCTGGGTCACGCCCAGGTTGATGGTGAGCGCCCCCAGAAAGAAGCCCTCCTCCGCCCGGGGCTCGAACCGGTGACCGCAGCGGGGGCAGGCGGGAACCATGTTGAAGTAGCCCTTGAACAGCTTCCCTCCGCCGCAGCACGGGCAGCGCCGCCGGATCCCCCGCCACACCATCGTGGCGGTGGACGGATGGGCGGTGGCCGAGCTCATGCCCTCACTCCGCCCACTGGCCGCGGCCGATCAGAACCTGCTTCAGCACGGTGGGTCGGTCGGTGAAGATCCCGTCCACCCCCAGGTCGAGGAGGTGGTTGATCTCGTCGGGTTCGTCGATGGTCCACACGTGGACGGCGATCCCGTAGCGGTGGGCGACCCGCACGAACCGGGCGTCGACCAGCGGCGCCCGCCGGTAACGCATGGGCACCTGCACGCAGGCGGCGGCGAAGGGCCCGGGGGGTACCCCGTAGGAGGCGAGGCGGAGCCGGCCGATGGCGATGGGGCCCATGGAGGTGCACAGCGGCCGCCCGGCCAGGCGGCGCAGCTGGAGCAGGCGGGAATCGGAGAAGGCGGCGACGTTCACCCGGTCCCAGGCGCCGGTGCGCCGCAACGCCTCCACCAGCGGCTCCACGGCCCGATCCATCTTCGGATCGATGTTGAAGCGGGCGTCGGGAAAGGCGTCGAGGAGCTCCTCGATGGTGGCGATGGGCTCGCCGTTGCCGAGGCGGGCATGGCGCACCTCGGACCACGGCCGGTCCTCCAGACGGCCGGTCTGGTCGGTGACGCGGTCGAGGACCTCGTCGTGGAACGCCAGCAGCACGCCGTCGGACGTCACCCGCCCGTCGGTCTCCAGGTAGCGGTAGCCGAGGTCCCGGGCCCGGGAGAAGGCGGCCAGCGTGTTCTCACCCCCCACCTCGGCGGCGCCGCCCCGATGGGCGAGCGGCAGCGGATGGGGCCAGTCCAGGAACGGATAGGCGGGAGGGGTCACGCAGCCGGCAGGGCGGCCAGGCCGTCGCGCACCTGGCGTTTGAGCCGGAAGAGAATGGCGGACATCCCCCGCAGGCGGAGGCTCGAGATCACCTCGGCCAGGCCCATGTCCTCGTAGAAGTCGTCGGGCGTGGCCAGGATGTCGTCGGCGCTCTCACCCTCCAGGCCGCTGGCCAGGATGCCGGCGAAGCCCCGGGTGGTGGGCGCCTCGGCGGGCACGTCGAACCACAGCTTCACGCTGCGGTCGGGTTCGACCTCGGTGGCCAGGAAGAACGGGGTCTGGCACTCGACCACCTGTTCCATCTCCTCCTGGTGCCCGGCCAGGTGGTCGGGCAGCGGCGGGACCTTGCGGGAGTATTCGAGCAACGCCTGCAGGCGCAGGTCCTTGGGCGCCCCGGCGAACAGGTCGACGATCCGCTGCAGCTTCTCGGGAGTGGCCATGGGGCCGTTATGGTAACCGTCCTCACGCTCTCGACAGCCCGGAAAAGGAGCGCCCATGCCGCCTGCCGAGCACGATTCCGCCGACGTCCTCTCCGCCTACTCCGACCCCGGAAAGCTGGTGACGGCCGACTGGCTCGCCGCCCACCTCGACGACCCGAACGTGGTCATCGTCGAGTCCGACGAGGACGTGCTCCTCTACGACACCGGCCACATCCCGGGGGCCATCAAGGTCGACTGGCACACCGAGCTCAACCACCAGGTGGCACGCGACTACCTCGACGGCGAGGGCTTCGCCCGGCTTTTGTCCGAGAAGGGCATCTCCCGGGACTCGACCATCGTCTTCTACGGCGACAACTTCAACTGGTGGGCCGCCTATGCCCTGTGGGTCTTCAGCCTCTTCGGGCACCCCGACGTCCGCCTGCTCAACGGTGGCCGCCAGAAGTGGGTGGCCGACGGCCGTCCGATGACCACCGACATCGCCACCCGCCCGGCCACCGAGTACCCGGTGGTGGAACGGGACGACACCGGCATCCGGGCCTACAAGGAACAGGTCCTGGACCACATCCGGGCCAAGAAGCCGCTGGTCGACGTGCGCTCGCCGGAGGAGTTCCGGGGCGAGCGGACCCACATGCCCGAGTACCCGCAGGAGGGCGTGCTCCGCGGCGGCCACATCCCCGGGGCGGCCAGCGTGCCCTGGAAGCGGGCGGCCAACGAGGACGGGACCTTCAAGTCGGTCGATGAGCTCAAGGCCATCTACGCCGACGAGCAGGGCCTGTCACCCGACGACGACATCGTGGCCTACTGCCGGATCGGGGAGCGCTCGAGCCACACCTGGTTCGTGCTCACCCACCTGCTCGGCTACCCGACCGTCCGCAACTACGACGGGTCATGGACCGAGTGGGGCAACTCGGTACGGACCCCGATCGAAAAGCCCGGCCATCCGGTGTCGCCCGAGGTCGGCTGACCGCCAGACAAAAAGAAAGCCAGACAAAAAGAAGCTCCGCCGGGCCCGGCCGTCCCCCAGCTGCGGCCGGCTCCCGACGGAGCTTCGAAGAATGAGGACGGGGTGGCGTCCGTCCTCAAATTGGGTGCTCGGGGGTGTCCGGGCTCCCTGTGGCGCCCGGCGAGTGGGGAAGAGGCGCCACGATGAGAGAACGCCGCTCACCCCTGGCTATGACGGCATTCAGATTGCGATCGCATTAAGCGCGTCGATCAGCTTGCGCAAACGGGCCCAGTGGGTGCGATCGAACCGGAACCGGAGGCGGTGGAGGTCCACGTGGTCGTTCTCGCCCACCTCCGAGGCGGAGGGCTTGGTCACCTCGATCCGCCCGCTGGTGACGATGTCGGCGAACTCGGTGTTGAGGCGCTCGAGCTGCGCCTCCGAGGGCAGCGTCCGGAGCCGCATGACGAGGGCCCGGTCCACGAACCGCAGGGAGTGGTAGTTGGCGTAGAAGCCCTCGATCTCGGCCACCGCATCCTCGACGTCGTCGGTGATGTGCACCAGGCTGAGGTCGTCGGGGGAGATGAGCCGGCGCTCGGCCAGCTCGTTGCACACGAAGTCCCGCCAGCTGGCCCAGTAGGTGCCGCCGGGGACCTCGAGGAGGACGACGGGCGCGGGGAGCGACTTGCCCGTCTGGACCTGGGTGAGCAGCTCGAAGGCCTCGTCCATGGTGCCGAAGCCGCCGGGGAGGAGCACGAAGCCGTGCGACTCCTTCATGAAGGCGAGCTTGCGGGTGAAGAAGTACCGGAAGTTGATGAGCTTGGGGTCGTCGGCGATGAACTGGCTGGTGGCCGCTTCGAAGGGCAGCCGGATGTTCACCCCGAACGAGTTCTCCGTCCCCGCCCCCTCGATCCCGGCCGACATGATCCCGGGCCCGGCCCCGGTGATGACCATCCAGTCCCGGGCCGCCATCGCTTCGGCGAAGCTCCGCGCCTGCTCGTAGAGGGGATCGTCGGGCATCGTCCGGGCCGAGCCGAAGATGGCCACCTTGCGCTGACCCCGGTAGGGGGCGAACACGTGGAAGGCGTAGCGCATCTCCTTGAGGGCGGCGTTGGCGATCTTGAGATCGCCCCGGTTGGCCTGGTCCCGGGCCATGCGCAGCGCCGAGGCGATCAGCTCGAAGACCAGGTCGGGGTGCTCGTCGACTCCGGCCCGGTTGACCAGCTCGGCCACGGCGGCGTCGAGCTCGGGGTCACCGGTCCGGTAGCGGGGGAGGCGTTCCATGTTGTCAGTATCCGCCATTTCTTGTCAGGCAAAGGGGGCAGAAGCTCATGCCGGCGTAACGCTCCCTTGAGGGAACGCCGATACGAGGGCATGGTGCACTGCGACGACCACTACGGGGAGGCGGCGGTCGCCGAGTGCCGGGACTGCCGGCGCCAGACCTGTGGACCCTGCCGGGTCGAGGTCCGCCGGATCGGGAGCCTTTGCTCCCACTGCGCGCTGGTGCGGGCGGGCCTGAGGCCCCGCTCCGGCGGGCCCCGTCGCTAGCCCGCCGGGGTTCCGCTAGCGCTCGGCGCACGCCCGGGCGACGATCTCGAACATGACCTCACAGCCGCGGCGCAGCCCGTCGAGGGGGATGCGCTCGTCGATGCCGTGGAAGGTGGACAGCTCGTCGTTGCTGAGCATGACCGGCACCAGTCCGTAGGCGTCGGCCCCCAGCTGCCGGAAGTATCGGGAGTCGGTGAAGGCGGGGCACAGGACGGGAGCGAAGGCGGCCTCGGGGAAGGCGCCGCTGCACACCTCCTCCAGCAGGGGCAGCAGCGGGCCCTCGGACACACCGTGGGGACCGTCGGAGAAGGCGATCTCGGCCCTGACGCCGTGGCCCGCCATGCGATCGGTGAGGGCGGCGAAGAACGCCTCGGGATCGGTTTCGGGCAGCAGCCGGCAGTCGAGGGTGGCTTCGGCGGTCCCGGGCACCACGTTCTCCTTGTAGCCCGAGGTGACCCGGGTGATGGAGATGACGTCGCCGAGGAGCGCCCGCTGGTGGCGGGGCATGCGCTTGGCCAGGCGGGGGAGCAGAGGCCGGGCCTGGGGGCGGAGCAACCCTTCGATCATGCGGCGGCGGGCCGGGCCGGAGTGGGCCGCCATGGCCCGGAAGGTGCGCTCCACCAGGGGCGAGATGTGCAGCGCCGGCGGGTGGGTGGCGAGGTCGGACAGCGCGGCCAGCAGCTTGCCGATGGCCTGGTCGTCGGGAGGCATGGACCCGTGGCCGGGGGTGCCCCGGGCGGTGAGGCGGACCCATAGGAGCGCCTTCTCGGAGAGGGCGCAGGCCATGACCGGCGGCTTGGTCCCGGCCAGCCCGTAGCCGCCCTCGTTGATGACGTCGACGCAGGCCACCAGGTCGGGATGCTCCCGGGTGAGGAAGGCGGCACCGGCCAGCCCGCCCGCCTCCTCGTCGGCGACAGCGATGAAGACGACGTCACGCTCGAGCGGGGTCCGCTCCCGGGCCAGGGCGAGGACGGCCATGAGCTGCATGACCCCGACGCTCTTCATGTCGATGGCCCCCCGGCCCCAGAGGCACCCGTCGCGGATCTCCGCCCCGAAGGGATCGACCGACCACTCCGAGGCCTCCGCCGGCACCACGTCGAGGTGGTGGAGGAGGGCCAACCCCCGCCCGCTCCGGCCGGGGAGCCGGGCCACCAGGCTGGCCCGTCCCGGGTCGCTCTCGAGGATGGTGGTCGGGAGGCCGGCGTCCTCCAGGACCTTGGCCAGGAGATCGGCGGCCGGGCGCTCGTTGCCGGGCGGGTTGGTGGTGTCAATCCGCAGGTACTCGCGGGTGATCTCGATCGCTTCGTCGCCGAGAGCCTTCCAGTCGGGCACGCCCGGCATCTTGCTACATCGGCGGCGCCAGCCCGGCGCCGGTGGCCAGTTCCCGCAGCGAGGTCTGGGGGCGGGCACCGATGTGGCTGATGATCTCGGCCGCGGCCATGGTGCCGAGGCGGGCGCAGGTCTCCAGGGGCAGCCCGAGGGACAGGCCGAAGAGGAATCCGGCGGCGAACAGGTCGCCGGCGCCCGTGGTGTCGACGACCTGGTCCACCGGCTCGGCCCCCACGGCCACGGTGTCCTTGCCGTCGGTGGCCATGGCGCCGCGGGCGCCGCGGGTGACGGCCACCACGGAACAGGTGACGGCCAACTCCGAGATGGCCGCCTCGAGGTCGCCCTCACCGCTCAGGGTGAGGGCCTCGTCCTCGTTGGCCAGGAGCACATCGACGCTGGGCAGGAGGGCGGCGAAGGCTTCCCGGTGGAGCCCGGCCCACAGCGGATCGGACAAGGTGAGGGCGAGGGTGGTGCCGGTTGACCGGGCCAGGGAGATCGTCCGGGCCACGGCCCCCTCGGCACTGGGCACCCCGACCAGGTAGCCCTCCAGGTAGACCATCCGGGCCGAGGTCATCAGCCCCTCGTCCACGTCACCCGAATCCAGGTCGGCCGCCACCCCGAGGAACGTGTTCATGGTCCGCTCGCCCTCGGGGGTGACCAGGATGAGGCAGCGGGCCGTCCCCACCTCGGAGACGGCCGGCTTGGTGCTGAAGTCGACCCCGGTGGCCCGCAGGTCATGGGTGAAGATCCGCCCGAGCTCGTCGTCGGCCACCTTGCCCACGAACGCCGCCGCGCCGCCCAGAGAGGCGATCCCGGCCGCGGTGTTGGCGGCCGAGCCGCCCGACACCTCCACCCCGGGGCCCATGGTCTCGTAGACGGCGGCGGCCCGCTCACCGTCGACGAGGGTCATGGTGCCCTTCTCGAGTCCGTGGCGGGCCACGAGCTCGTCGTCGCAATGACTGAGCACGTCGACGATGGCGTTGCCGATGGCGAGGACGTCGTAGGCGCTTGGTTCCACGGCCGGGGACGTTAGTGGACCGTCACCGGCCAACTGCAGTCCCGGTCAGTAGCAGACGCAGTCCCGGTCAGAAGCCGACGCGGAGGATCCCAGAGGAGCGGGCCGCCGGAGCGAACATGGCCAGTCCCAGCAACAGGAAGAGCACGGCGAGGCCGACGCCCACCCAGCCGAGCAGGACGCCCGTCTTGGCCAGGCCTTCTCCCTCCAGGTCGGGATCGGCGGCGAGGCGGGTTCGGCTCATCCGTCCGAGGATGATGCCCAGGATGGAGCCGAAGACGAACGTCCCCAGGAACGCCGAGGCCGAGCAGACGATGGAGGCGATGGCGTAGCCGTCGGTCCGGTTGGCGGCGGCCACCACGGCGGTGACGGCCGGGCGGGCGCCGGGGCCGGGATCGCCGCAGGCGGGGCAGGCGGTGGCCCGGGGGGAGAGGGGACGGCCGCAGTGGGGGCAGTTGTGCATCGGAGGCTCCTTCCGAAGGCGCGATCGTGGCGTCGTCCATTGAGACGAACGGACATCCCGCCCATGACGGGAGGAATGGGAACTTTCACGCTTTGTTTCTGAGAGTCCCCGCGGGGATCAGACGAGCAGGAAGCCACCGACCGCGGCGAGGAACACGGCCAGGATCACCACGCCGACGGCCAGGCCCACCCAGCCCAATATGACCCCGGCCTGGGCCAGGCCCTCGCCGGCCAGGCTGGGGTCGGCGGCCAGGCGCTCCCGGGCCATCCTCCCGAAGACGATCCCGAGAATGGACCCGACGATGAAGACGCCGAAGAAGGCCCCGATCGAGCAGACGATGGAGGCGATGGCGTAGCCATCGGTGCGGGCCGCGGCGGCGGTGGCGGTGCTGACGGTGCCGCCGACGCCGGCGGGGTGGGCGGCTCCCGGTCCGGGCTCGCCACAGGTGGGACAGGCGGTGGCCCGGGGCGAGACATCCCGGCCGCAGTGGGGACAGGCAGGCATCAGGCGGAAGGCTACGGAGCCGCCCGCAGAGAGGCCAGCGATTTAGGCGACAAGCTCCTTCTTGCGCTTGTCGAGGGCGGCGAGGAAGTCCTGGTAGGAGCGGGCGAAGGCGTCGACGCCCTCACGCTCCAGGGTCGCGGTCAGGTCGTCGTAGTCCACCCCGGCGGTGACGAGGCCGTCCATCACCGTGCGGGCCTCGTCGAGGCCGGCCTCGATCGTGTCGGCCTGGGGGTGGCCGTGGTCCCGCAGCGCGTCCATGGAGGCGGGAGCGAGCGTGTTCACGGTGTCCGGCCCCACCAGCTCGTCGACGTAGAGGGTGTCGGAGTAGGCGGGGTTCTTGGTCGACGTGGACGCCCACAGCGGCCGCTGCAGCCGGGCGCCCGCCGCCGCCAGCCGGTCCCAGCGCTCACCGGAGAAGCGTTGCCGGAAGAGCTGATAGGCCAGCTTGGCGTTGGCCACCGCCACCTTCCCCCGGAGGGGATGGCCGTCGGGAAGGCGCCGGTCGGCCTCCGTGTCCACCCGGGAGACGAAGAACGACGCCACCGACGCCACTTGCGATGGGTCGCCCCCACCCTCCACGAAGCGCTCGAGGCCACTCAGGTAGGCCTCGATGACCTCGGCGTGGCGCTCCAGGGAGAAGATGAGCGTGACGTTGATCTTGCGGCCCTCGGCGATCATCGCCTCGATGGCCGGGACGCCCTCGGGGGTGGCGGGAATCTTCACGATCAGGTTGGCCAGGCCGAGGCGCTCGTGGAGCTGGCGGGCCTGGGTGATGGTGGCGTCGGTGTCGTGGGCCAGGGTCGGATCGACCTCGAGGGATACGAACCCGTCGCTGCCGCCGCTCGCCTCGTAGACCGGCCGGAGCACCTCGCAGGCGGCGGCCACGTCCTCGGTGACGAGGGTCCAGCCGATGTCGTCGGTCGACAGGCCCTGGCCGGCCAGCGCCACGACGGGCTCGTCGTACTCCTCGCCGGCGGAGACGGCCTTCTCGAAGATGGTCGGGTTGGAGGTCACCCCCCGGATGCCGTCCTCGGCCACCATCCGGGCCAGGTCGCCGTCGGCGATGAGCTTGCGGCGCGGGTTGTCGTACCAGGGGCTCTGTCCGTAATCGAGGAGGCGGGCGATCGGGCTGGTGGTCGAACTCACGGTTGTTCGCTTCTCTCTCCGGCGCTGCCGCCGGCACCCGGGGTCCCGCCGGCTGCCGGAGCCGGCCGGTGGCCGCCCCGCTCCAGGAGGTCGCGGGCCCGGCCGGCCACATTCTCCGGCGTGAAGCCCAGGCGGGCAAGTGCCACGTCCCCGGGAGCGGAGGCGCCGAAGCGGTCAATGGCGACGACGTCGTCGGCGAACCGCTCCCATCCGAAGCTGGCGGCGGCCTCGACGGCGAGGACCGGAACGCCCGGAGGCAGCACCTCGGCCCGGTCCTCGGAGGACAGGGCGCCGAAGAGCTCCCAGCACGGCATCGAGACGACCCGGGCCGAGGTTCCGGTGCCCTCCAGCATGTGCTGGGCGGCGACGCACACCGACACCTCCGAACCCGTGCTCAACAGCACGAGGTCGAGGCCGTCGGGCTCGTCGACCAGGACGTAGGCGCCCCTGGCCACCCCGGCGGCGGCCCGCTCGGCGGTGCCTTCGAGGACGGGGAGCTTCTGGCGGGACAGGATGATGGCGCTGGGGCCCTCGGTGGTGAGATGCACCCGCCACGTTTCGGCCGTCTCGTTGGCGTCGGCCGGGCGGAACACCCGGAGGGCGGGGATGGCCCGCAGTGAGGCCAGGTGCTCGATGGGCTGGTGGGTGGGGCCGTCCTCGCCCAAACCGACGGAGTCGTGCGACCACACGAAGGCGCTCCGGGCCGACATCAGGGAGGCCAGGCGCACGGCGGGCCGCATGTAGTCGGAGAAGATCAGGAACGTCCCGCCGAAGGGCAGCAGACCACCATGGAGGGCCATGCCGTTCATGGTCGAGGCCATGGCGTGCTCCCGGACCCCGAAGTACATCTGGCGGCCGCTGCGGTCCTCGGGGGAGAAGACGCCGAGACCCTTGAGCTTGGTCCCGGTGTTGCCGGTCAGGTCGGCGCCGCCCCCGAAGAGGCCGGGCACGAGACCGGCGATGGCGTTGAGGACGTCGGCGCACGCCACCCGGGTGGGCACCGACTCGCCCGCCGGCCAGGAGGGCAGCTTGGCCTCCCACCCCATCCGACCCCGCCCGGCCAGGCAGGCGTCGTACTCCTCGGCCAGCTCCGGCGCCGACGCCCGGAAGGCCTGCACCCGCTCGGTCCACGCGGCCCGCTCGGTCTGCCCCCGCCGGCCCGCGTCCCGGTAGAAGGCGGCGACGTCTTCGGGCACCCAGAAGGTCTCGTCCGGGGGCATGCCCAGGATCTCCTTGACCGTGGCGATCTCGTCCGCGCCTAAGGGGGCGCCGTGGGCCTCGGGGGTATCGGTGAACTTGGGGGAGGGGTAGCCGATGTGGCTGCGGAGGATGACGAGCGACGGGCGGTCCTCCTCGGCCATGGCCTCCCGCAGGCCCTGCTCCAGGCCGTCGAGATCCTCGGCCCCCTCGCCCAGCCGGAGCACGTGCCAGCCGTAGGCCTCGAAGCGCCGGCCCGCCTCGTCGGAGAGGGCGAGCTCGGTCTCCCCGTCGATGGTGATGTGGTTGTCGTCGTAGACGTAGACCAGCCGGCCGAGCTTCTGGTGTCCGGCCAGGGAGCCGGCCTCGTGGCTGATGCCCTCCATGAGGTCACCGTCGGAGCAGATGGCGAAGGTGTGGTGGTTGCACACCTCGGGGCCGAAGCGGGCCCGCAGGTGGGCCTCGGCGATGGCCATGCCCACCCCGTTGGCGAAGCCCTGGCCCAGCGGGCCGGTGGTGGTCTCGATGCCGGGGGCGTGGCCGTACTCCGGGTGGCCGGGAGTCCGCGAGCCCCACTGCCGGAAGGCGCGCAGGTCGTCGAGGGTGAGGCCGTAGCCGGTGAGGTGGAGCATGCCGTACAGCAGCATCGAGGCGTGGCCGGCGGACAGGACGAAGCGGTCCCGGTCGGGCCAGGTGGGATCGTCCACGTCGTAGCGCAGGATGCGGGTGTAGAGCACGTGGGCCAGCGGGGCGAGGGCCATGGGGGTGCCGGGATGGCCGGAGTTGGCGGCCTGGACCGCGTCCATCGCCAGGCCCCGCACCACGTTGACCGCCCGGGCCTCGAGGTCGTTCGTCATGACACCTCTCTCTTCGGGACCGGACCCGCCAGCCTAACGGCGCCCGGTCTGGCAGCTTTCCTCTAGAGCTACCCGGCGGGCGCGGGCGATGACACCCGTCCCGGGGGGAGATGCGGGGGGAACCGAAATCCGCTCAGGAGCGGAACAGGGCCAGGCTGGCGGTGAATCCGTGGAGGAAGTTCCGGGCCCCCACGGGGCCGAGCTCTCCGGCGCAGAAGCACCCGGCCACCGGGATCGGGCCCAGGAGCTTGTCGACCAGGGAGGCGTCGTGGTCGGCCTCGCCGAACAGCCGCTGGCCCCGGCCGTTGCAGGTGAAGAGCAGGGCGGCATCGGCGTCGGCCTCGGCCAGCAGGAGCCGGAGGTCCTCGTCGGCGGAGCCGGCGTCGCGCACCTGGAACTGCACGGTGCGACCCACCTCCACGACATCACCCACCGCGATGGCGCCGCTGCGCTGGTCGGCTCCCACCACGCCCCGGACGAGGAAGTCGCCCCGGTCGAACTCGAGCCGGGCTTCGTCCACGACGCAGCCGATCTGCAGGCCCCGCCGCATGAGCTCCCGTTCCTCGTCGGTGGCGGCGACGGCCGTCTCCTGGAGCCGCTCGAGCGCGGTCTTGCCTCCCAGCTCGAAGATGAAGTTCCGTTCCGCCTTGGTGACGACGTAGGGCTTGCCGACCGGCCGGCAGCCCTGGGAGACGACGGTGAGCACTTCGATCCCGCCGCTCACCAGCACCCCGACGGCCCCGCTGTCCTTGATCTCGTCGTCGAGCACCAGCCGGTTGCCCCCGGCGTGCATGGCCGCCGAGGCCAGGCCCCCGATCACCTGGAGGCCGGGGAGATCCTCGTTGACCCGCTCCAGGAACGCGTCGGCGGGAAAGCTGAACGGGTCGGCCAGCAGAACCAGCGTGCCCTCGGGCTCGTCGGGCCAGCCCACCAGGGACGGACCATCGGGAGTCGGGACCACCTCGAGGCGGACGGGCGTGAGGACGGTGGCCGGGAGCCGGGCGGCGAAGACGGAGAGGGCGTGACGGTCCTCGATCTCGCGGGGGCCGCCGATCACCGCCACCGCCGACCCTCCCAGGAGGACGGCGGGTTCCAGCAGGGCCCGAACCGCGGTGACGATGTCCTCGAAGGCGCCGACATGATGGGGCGAGGCGAAGACCAGCACGAGGTCGGGCCGCTCGTCGTCGAGCCCCTCCAGCACCTGACCGACGGCCTCACCCACGGCCTGGGTGGGCACCGGGTGTTCCGACAGTCCGGCCGCGAACACGCTCACACCGACGAGATTACCCGTCCTCAGCTGTAATGCCGGTGGGCAGTCTCCACATCCCAGGTCTCGAGATCGCGCTGCTCTCCCCGCCAGAGACCCTGGCCGGAGCACATGGTGGCCTGCTCCGGGAAGCTGCCGGTCGACTCCACGCACTGCGCCGCCGAGGAGGCCGAGTTCGGCGCCGACTGGGGGATACCGTCGACGTCATCCAGGGTCTGGGGGTGGAGGAAGACCAGGGTGTGGCCCAGCTCGTGGATCATCGTGGAGGCGACGTCGACCTGAGCGGCGCACAGGCTGGGATTGGTGGCCCGGAACCCCTCCTGGTCGCACATCTGCCACATGCTGACCTGGGCGTCAGGGGCGCTGTACCAGTCGTCCCTCGGGTTGATGAGGATGAGGCCGGCCTGCATGGCCAGCGTTCGGGGCTGGCGATCGGGGCAGCGTCCGCTGTCGGGGCTGAGCTCGGCGTCGCCCTCCCGCTGGAGGAACGTCTCCGCCAGCACGCCGTGGTCCATGGTCGTCCCGGTCTGGCGGTACTGCACGGCCACGTCGGGCGTGCCGTCCATCCGGATCATCCCGCCGCCGGCACTGGAGGTGGCCAGCACCTCGTTCCAGCGGGCGATGGCCTCGTCGAGCCGATCGGAGTACGTCTGGTCGGGGAAGGGGTAGGCGGGATCGACTCCCACCGTTACGACCTTGCCCGGCGGCCAGGTACAGGCGCTGTAGCCCAGCTTGTTCTCGGGGTTCACGTAGCCCACGTGATCGGCCCAGGCTCCGC
Source organism: Acidimicrobiia bacterium (assembly GCA_050743445.1). GTDB lineage: Bacteria > Actinomycetota > Acidimicrobiia > IMCC26256 > BP-133 > CAWBJP01. The sequence goes on along the minus strand of JBOGFO010000479.1, from coordinate 853 downwards.
CCGCGGGGAAGGCGACGACGGTCATCGCCAGGGCGACCCCGCCCCAACGACGCTGCCAGTTCCTCCCAGTACGAGCAGTCATGTCTCCCTTACAACGACGGTTCCCGGGGGGTATGACGGCGATTCGGCCGGATTGTCCCAATTGGCTTCGTCCCCGAGCACCCCAGATCCTGGTCAAGGGTCGTCCTCGATCACGACCACGTCCACCGAAGCCGGGCCGTGGACGCCGAGGGTCAGGGTCATCTCCAGGTCGGCCGAACGTGACGGACCGCTGATCCAGGCCACCGCCGAGGGCATCGACGACAGCAACCCGAGCGCCTCGGACAGATCCTCGACCACGTCCGACGTCCTCACCAGGCAGATGTGGGCCGGGGGGACGAGGCTCACCCCCCGGGGCGAGCCGGTTCCGCAGGGAATGGCCACCGTGCCGGTGGCGGCCACCCCGAAGGCGGCGCCGGTCACCCCCGCGCCGGCGGAGGGGAGGTCGTGGGCCCAGCCCGGGTCGGCGGGGAGGAGCACCTTCGCCCCGGCCGCCTCCAGCCGGGCCGCGAGCCCGAGCCGGGTCAGGATCGGGTCGCCGGTGGCCACGGCGACGGCCGCTCCGGCCGCCCGGTCCAACGCCAGGGCCACGGCCGCCTCGGCCGCCGCCTCCCAGTCCAGCGGACCGACCACCTCGGCCGAATTGGTGGTCAGGGCCACGGCGAACCGGGCCAGGCGGTCGTCCCGGTCCCCGCTCACCACCCCTCCTCCCGGCGGGCGGCCAGACGCTGGCGGAACGAGCGGGCGGCGGGCAGGGGGACGTCCCTCGCCTCCGCCCATCCGGACAGCCCGGGGAGCCGGCCGTAGAGGGACC
>JBOGFO010000478.1:0-4179 GCA_050743445.1 Acidimicrobiia bacterium | reverse complement strand
GTGGTGTGCTTCGCCGGCCTCGGTCCCGGCGAGGTGACCGACGCGGCCGGCCGGAAGGTCGTGGGCCTGTCGCAGCGCCGGACCCGCGGCCACACCCGCTTCCAGTGCTGCGTCCTGCTGCGCTGGGACCCGGCCGCCATGGTCGCCCTGGTGGCGCAGCCCTACCCGGAGGGGGCGGCCGTGGCCGATCTGGCGCCGGTGGCCGCCGGCATCGGGCCCGAGCGGGGCGCCCCGCTCCTGGCCGCCTTCACCGAGGTTCTCGCCGGGCTCTGAGCGGGACGCCCCGGCTCCGCCTCCTCGTGCCTCGTTCCCGCTCCTCCTAGGCTGCGCCCCCATGGACACTTCCGTGGCCGGCGTTCTCTCCGGGGAGGTACCCGTCGGCAGCCAGGTGACGGTGAAGGGCTGGGTCCGCACCCGGCGCGACTCCAAGGCCGGGCTCTCCTTCATCGCCCTCCACGACGGGTCGTGCTTCGCCGCCCTCCAGGCCGTGGCCCGACCGGAACTTGCGAACTACGAGTCCGAGGTCCTCCACCTCACCACCGGCTGCTCGGTGATCGTCACCGGCGAGCTGGTCGAGTCGGCGGGGAAGGGCCAGACCGTGGAAGTGCAGGCCGGCGCGGTCACGGTGGTGGGCTGGGTCGACGACCCCGACACCTATCCGGCGGCGGCCAAGCAGCACAGCTTCGAGTACCTGAGAGAGGTGGCCCACCTCCGGCCCCGCACCAACACTTTCGGGGCCGTGACCCGGGTGCGGCACTGCCTGTCCATGGCCGTCCACCGTTTCTTCTCCGAGGCGGGCTTCTACTGGATCCACACCCCGATCATCACGGCCAGCGACGCCGAGGGCGCCGGGGCCATGTTCCGGGTGTCGACCCTGGACCTGGTCAACCTCCGGGGCGCCCCCGACTACCCAGACAACATTGATTATTCAGCGGACTTCTTCGGCCGGGAGGCCCACCTCACGGTGTCCGGGCAGCTCAACCTGGAGGCCTACTGCCTGGCCATGTCCAACGTGTACAGCTTCGGCCCCACGTTCCGGGCGGAGAACTCCAACACCGCCCGGCACCTGGCCGAGTTCTGGATGATCGAGCCCGAGATCGCCTTCGCCGACCTGTCCGACCTCGCCGACCTGGCCGAGGCGCTCCTCAAGGCGATCTTCACCGCCGTCCTCGCCGAGCGGGCCGACGACCTCGCCTTCTTCGCCGAACGCATCGACCCCGAATGCATCGGCCGCCTGGAGCGCTTCGTGGAGGCCAGCTTCGAGCGCATGACCTACACCGAGGCCATCGGCCACCTCGAGAAGGCGGGCGTCGACTTCGAGTTCCCCGTCGCCTGGGGCGTCGACCTGCAGTCCGAGCACGAGCGCTACCTGACCGAGACGCTGGTGGGCCGGCCGGTGGTGGTCATGGACTACCCCCGCGACATCAAGGCCTTCTACATGCGCCAGAACGACGACGGCCGCACGGTGGCGGCCATGGACGTCCTCGCCCCCGGCATCGGCGAGATCATCGGCGGCAGCCAGCGGGAGGAGCGCCTCGACATGCTCGACGCCCGCATTGCCGAGATGGGCCTCGAGCGCGAGCAGTACTGGTGGTACCGGGACCTGCGCCGCTACGGCACCGTGCCCCACGCCGGCTTCGGGCTCGGCTTCGAGCGGACGATCGTCTACGCCACCGGCCTGGCCAACGTCCGCGACGTCATCCCGTTCCCGAGGACACCCCGCAACGCCGAGTTCTGAGCGCCTCGGGCCGTCAGTCGCCGGCCACGTAGTAGTCCCAGGAGCCGGACTCGTCGATGGTCGTCCGCCAGCCGATGTAGGCCCCGAAGTCGGCGAACCCCTTGAAGTCCTCGTCGCCGTAGAGCGGCCGCAGCGCCTCCCGGTCGGCGTCGGGCACCTTGTCCCACTCGTAGGTGAAGGCGGACGGCCAGACGTAGCTCGGCGGCGCCGCGTTGGGCAGGAGGGCGACGGGCCGCTGCAGCATGCCCACCAGGAACCGCATCGGCTCCTCACCGCTGGCCTCGGCCTGGCGCCAGAACACGGACGGCGAGCCGGGCTCCTCCCCGAAACCGGACTTGAAGCCCGGCGCGGCCAGCCGGTCCAGCTCGGCGTAGTCGCAGGCCGCGGCGGCCGCCGCCACCGCCGTGCGCTTGGCCGCCACCGCCTCGGGGATCTCCTGGGGCCCGACCTCGGGGTCCGCCCCCTCGGCCGAGCACCGGGGGGCGCCGGCCAGCCGCACGCTCTCCACCATCTCGTCGAGCACCTTCTGGTTGGCGGCGTAGTCGAGGTCACCGACCTGGCTCGTCGTCGCCACGAGACCCAGCGGGTCGAGGTTGACCACCCACACGGTGCTCAGTGTCCCCGCCGGCAGGATCGTCCCCTCGTCGGCGCGGTACTCGTAGCGGACCGCCTCGCGGCCACCGACCGTCGCCTGCCGCTCGGAGACGACCTCGGCGTCGGGGGCCGGGAGTCGCATGTTGGTCCACAGCCCGTCCACCCCCAGGTCGATGGCGAGGCCGGGAGCCTCGCTGTTGTATTCGATCTCGAGGGGCTCGGGATGGAAGAGAGCACAGGCGGGGATGCTGTGCTCGGGGTCGCGGTCGTGGACCCACCAGCTGTCCGGGTAGGTGACATCGAACTCGGTGGCGGAGCAGACCTTCCCCGCCCCCGTCCCGCCGGAGACCGTGGTCGACGCCCCACTGGTCGAGGTTCCGGCGCCGGACTCCTCGGACTGCTGACCGCAGGCGGTCAGGACGAAGGCGGCCATGAGGACGGGTCCAAGGCGTTTCACATCCGGGGAGGGTAACGCCGGCGTCCTACGATGCGCCGGACATTTATGCGCACCCTCGCCACCAAGGTCGACACCTCCTCGGAGGAGTACCGCCAGAACCGGGAGGCCATGCTGGCCCGGCTCGGCCTGCTCAACGAGCAGCTGGCCATCGCCCGGGCGGGCGGTGGGGAGAAATCGGTGGCCCGCCACCGCTCCCGGGGCAAGCTGCTGATCCGGGAACGCATCGACCTCCTCGTCGACCAGGACTCCCCCTTCCTCGAGCTGTCCCCGCTGGCCGCCTGGGGCACGGACTTCACCGTGGGGGCCAGCCTGGTGTCGGGCCTCGGCGTCGTCTCCGGCGTGGAGTGCATCGTCATCGGCCACGACCTGACCGTGCGGGGCGGGACGATGAACCCCCACTCCTGGAAGAAGATCGACCGGGCGCTGGAGATCGCCCGCATCAACCGGCTGCCGATGATCTGGCTGGTGGAGTCGGGCGGCGCCGACCTGCCAACCCAGGCCGACCTCTTTCTCCCCGCCGGGCGGACCTTCCACGACCTCACGGTCCTCTCCGCCCTCGGGATTCCGACCGTGTCCCTCGTCTTCGGATCCAGCACCGCCGGCGGTGCCTACCTGCCCGGCACCTGCGACTACTCGGTCATGGTGAAGGAGCGGGCCAAGGTGTTCCTGGGCGGGCCGCCGCTGGTGAAGATGGCCACCGGCGAGGACGCCGACGACGAGGAGCTGGGCGGCGCCGACATGCACTCCCGCATCTCGGGGGTCTCCGACCACCTGGCCGCCGACGAGGTCGAAGCCCTGGCCATCGGCCGGGAGATCATGGAGCACCTTAACTGGCGCAAGCTCGGGCCGGGCCCGACGATGCCGGCCGACGAGCCGCTCTACGACCCCGACGAGCTGCTGGGCATCGCCTCCGACGACCTCAAGATCCCCTTCGATCCCCGCGAGGTGATCGCCCGGGTGGCGGACGGCAGCCGCTTCGAGGAGTTCAAGCCCCTCTACGGCTCGTCGCTGGTGACGGGCTGGGGGTCGGTCCACGGCTTCCCTGTGGGCATCCTGGCCAACGCCCGGGGTGTCCTGTTCAACGAGGAGTCCCACAAGGCGGCCCAGTTCATCCAGCTCGCCAACCAGGTCGACACGCCGCTCGTGTTCCTCCAGAACACCACCGGCTACATGGTCGGGAAGACCTACGAGCAGCGGGGGATGGTGAAGGACGGCTCCAAGATGATCAACGCCGTCTCGAACTCCTCGGTGCCCCACCTCACTGTCCACATCGGCGCCTCCTACGGGGCGGGGAACTACGGCATGTCGGGCCGCTCCTACGACCCCCGCTTCGTGTTCGTATGGCCCAACTCCAAGACGGCGGTGATGGGCCCCCAGCAGCTGGCCGGGG
>JBOGFO010000477.1:0-10344 GCA_050743445.1 Acidimicrobiia bacterium | reverse complement strand
GGGCCGATCCGCTCCGCCTCGTCGGGGAGCAGCTCGGCCAGGGCGGCCAGAGCCGAGCCGGCCTGGGCCAGGGCTTTCATCTCCTGCCAGTGGCCCAGCAGCATGATGGTGATCAGGGCCCCCAGCTCCCACCAGAACTCGAGGTCGAAGCGGCCGAGGCTGGTGGCCAGGGAGGCGATGTAGGCCACGGTGATGGCCATGGCGATGAGCAGCATCATCCCCGGCCGCCGCTGGCGGGCCTCGCTCCACCCCCCGGCCAGGAAGGGCCAGCCGCCCCAGAAGAAGAGCACGCTGCCCAGGACGGGCCCGACGAGGGTCAGGCCGGGGAAGTCGAGTGAGTAGCCGAGCCAGTCCATGACCATGTGGCTGGTGGCCACCACGGGGAGGGTGAAGAGCAGGCTCCACCAGAACCGCCGGCGGAACATGCCGGCGTGGTCGCCGTGATCGGCGTGCCCGCGGTGGGATTCGGGCCCGGCGGACCCGGCGTGTCCGCCGGTGGTGTGCTCGTCGGGATGGGTGATGGCAGCCATGCCAGTACTCTACCCCCCTAGGGTATTAGTGCAACCTGGAATTCTCTGGGGCGCCGTGGCGTTGGTCGCGGGCGCCAAGTGAACAAGGGAGGCCCCATGACCGACACCGAGATCGATCTCGCCGCCATCGAGGCCGCCCGGGACGCCATCCGGGAGCGGTACCTGCGCCCGGCCGATGAGCGACCGGCGTCCTCCGCCCGGGGTGTGCACCACATCGCACTGCTGTCCTCCGACGTGGAGCGCACGGTGCGCTTCTACCAGGAGGTGCTCGAGTTTCCCCTGACCGAGATCTTCGAGAACCGGGACTACAAGGGCTCGAACCACTTCTTCTTCGACATCGGCCACGGCAACCTGCTCGCCTTCTTCGACTTCCCCGGCCTCGACCTCGGCCCCTACGCCGAGGTGCTGGGCGGGCTGCACCACATCGCCATCTCCGTGGAACCCGAGCGCTGGAGCCACCTCAAGGGCAAGCTCGAGGCCGCCGGGGTGCCCCACCAGGAGATGAGCGGGTCCTCGATCTACTTCGCCGACCCCGACGGCGCCCGCCTGGAGCTCATCGCCGATCCGCTCCTGTCCATGTACGGCCACGAGGTCGGCTGAGATCGCGCTGTGAACGACGACTGGAGATGAGTTACGCCATGACCGACGCCGCCACCATCGACGTCCGCCAGGCCGGCGCCCGCTACCACACCGAGGCCGGCTGGCTGGACTCGCATCACAGCTTCAGCTTCGGGCACCACTACGACCCGGCCAACACCCACCACGGCCTGCTGCTGGTGAACAACGACGACTGGGTCCGGGCCGGCACCGGCTTCAGCACGCACCCCCACCGGGACATGGAGATCATCACCTGGGTGCTCGATGGCGAGCTGGAGCACAAGGACACCACCGGGCACCAGGGGATCATCTATCCCGGCCTGGCCCAGCGGATGAGCGCGGGCCGGGGCATCTGGCACTCGGAGATGAACCCGAGCGGCGACGCCGACGTCCACTTCGTCCAGATGTGGGTGCTGCCCGACACCGAGTCGGTCGACCCCTCCTATGAACAGCTCGACATCAACCCCCAGCTCGACAAGGGCGGGCTGGTTCCCGTCGCCTCGGGCCAGGGCCACGACGCCGCCATCGCCATCCGCCAGGGCAGCGCCGTGCTGTGGGCCGGGCGCCTGTCCCCCGGCGAGAACCTCACCCTTCCCGACGCCCGCCACGTCCACCTCTTCGTGGCCCGGGGCGGCGTCGCCCTGGAGGGGGCGGGGACAGTGTCGGCAGGCGACGCCGTCCGGCTGACGGCTGCCGGCGCCCCGGCGCTCACCGCCGGCCCCGACGGGGCCGAGATCCTCGTGTGGGAGACCGCCTGACATGCCCGCCATCCAGGTCGACGACCTCTCCGCTCTGCCCCGGATCGCCGGGCCGGACCCGGCGACCGCCCGGGCCCGCCCGGTGCTCCAGGTCGCGACCGCGCCCCAGGGCTTCGAGGGTGAGGGCTTCCCCGTGCGACGTGCCTTCGCCGGGGTGGACCTGGCCGACCTCGATCCCTTCCTCCACCTCGACCAGATGGGGGAGGTCGAGTACGCCCCCGGGGAGCCCAAGGGCACCGCCTGGCACCCTCATCGCGGCTTCGAGACCGTGACCTACATGATCGACGGCCGTTTCCGCCACGAGGACTCCACCGGGGGCGGCGGCCTCATCACCGACGGCGACACCCAGTGGATGACCGCCGGCGGCGGGATCCTGCACATCGAGACGCCGCCCGAGGACCTGGTGGTGAGCGGGGGCCTCTTCCACGGCCTCCAGCTGTGGGTCAACCTGCCCGCCGCCGACAAGATGATCTCGCCCCGGTACCAGGACCTCCGGGCCGACCGCCAGACCCTGCTCAGCTCTCCCGACGGCGGCGCGCTGGTGCGCCTCATCGCCGGCGACCTCGCCGGCCACACGGGCCCGGGGGCCACCCATACCCCCATCACCCTGGCCCACGCCACACTCCGGCCTGGTGCCGCCCTGACGCTGCCCTGGCCCGTCGAGTTCAACGCCCTCGTCTACGTGCTCGCCGGCCAGGGGACGGTGGGCGCCGAGGGCCGTCCGGTGGCCATGGGCCAGCTGGCCGTCCTCGGTGCCGGCGACTTCATTACCGCCACGGCCGCCCCCCGCCAGGAGGGCCCGGCGCCGGACCTGGAGCTCCTGTTCCTCGGGGGCCGCCCCATCCGGGAGCCGATCGCCTGGATGGGGCCGTTCGTGATGAACACGCGGGCCGAGATCCTCCAGACGGTGGAGGACTTCCAGGCCGGGCGGCTGGGCAAAATCCCGGCGACACGCGCCACTCCCTAGGCCTAGGCGAGAGCGCTCCTCAGCGGCCGGCGGTGACCGGTTCGGCCGGCTGCTCCACCCCGGTGAAGCCGCTGAAGCTGGGCGAGGCCACCTCGTCGGGTCCCTGGTTCCAGTCCCGCAGCGAATCCTGGTAGAGGCGGCGGACGACCCACAGGAAGTACGCCCCCGCCGGCACCGAGAGCCAGTCGATGAACCCGCCGTGGACGTCGTGGTGATAGGTGCCGGCCAGGGCGTAGACGGCGAAGATCCCGTGCATCAGGGCACAGGTCGGAAAGATCGCCGACAGGCACAGGCCCGACACCGACCAGCCGCCCATGAGGGGGTGGTTGCGGAGCTGGGTCCGGACGATGAACCAGCCGATGGCCAAATAGATGCCGACCAGCAGGAGGTTGGGGAGCACCGAGAGGGCGTCGGCGCTGAAGTCGACACCCTGGAGGCTGAGGGCGGCGCCGGTGGCCAGCACGACCAGGTAGAGGCCGGAGGCGACGGGCAGGGCCCGGAGCCAGCGGGGCTCGCCCAGGATGAACCTGTCCCCCCGGCCGCCCCGGAAGGCTTCGACCCGCAGGCGGAGCCACACCACGCCGACGGGCAGGCCGATGGCCACGGCCAGCAGATCGAGCGGACCACCGGCCCGGCCCTCCAGGCCGACGTGGATGGCGTGGGCCAGGTGGTGGGGCCCGCAGGTGAAGGCCATGGCGATCCAGGCGGCGCCGAAGTGGGAGAAGCCGAACGACCGCCAGTCGCGGCGCATCTCCAGGGCGGTGATGAGCCCGTAGCACGTGTAGGCCAAGCCGAGGACCAGGTTGGCGATAGCGACCGCGCCGGTCATGAACCCCTCCTGATGGGCACGCCGATCTGACGCATGAACTCGCGGATGGACGACTCCTCCCCGACGCCGGCGGTGGCCGGGGCGCCGGTGCGGTTGACCGCCCGGGCCGAGCGGGGCAGGGCGAAGGTGAAGGTCGTGCCCTTGCCGAGGGCGGTGCTCACACCCACGTACCCGCCCATGGCCTCCACCAGCGAGCGCACGATGTACAGGCCGATCCCGGTGCCGTGGGCCCGGCGCCCGTCGGGCTGGCGGCCCTGCCAGAACTGCTCGAAGCAGCGCGTGGCCTCGGCGGCGTTCATGCCGATGCCGAAGTCGGCCACGCTGACCCGGACCCAACGGCGGTCCCCGGCGGCGCTGACGACGATGGGGCGGTCGGCGTCGGAGTACTTGAGGGCGTTGGCCAGCAGGTGGTCGAGGACGCTGCGCACGGCGCCGATCTCGCCGAAGGCGGCGGCCAGGTTGGGTGGAGTCTGGAGGACCACGTTGCGCCCCGACTGGGCCCGCAGGGCCGTCGTGTGCTCCACCAGCAGCTGGGCCAGGTCGATGGGGGCGGGGACGAGGGAGGCCACGCACGGCTGGCGGCCCCAGCCCGGCAGCTCGTCGGCGGGCAGCGGTCGGTTCCAGTAGTAGCCCTGGGCCCGGTCGCAGCGCAGCGCCCGCAACGCCACGAGCTGAGCTTCGGTCTCGACGCCCTCCGCCACCACCACGATGCCGAGGGCGTGGGCCAGGTTGACGACGGCGGCAACGATGGCGGTGGCCGCCGGGTCGACGCCCAGTCCGGCGACGAAGGACCGGTCGAGCTTGACCACGTCGACGGGGAAGCGCCGCAGGTAGCTGAGGGACGAGTACCCGGTGCCGAAGTCGTCGATGGCGAGGCGGACCCCGAGGGCCTTCAGGTCGAGGAGGGCCTCGATGGACGATTCGACGTCGTCCATGAGCACGCTCTCGGTGATCTCCAGGCACAGCCGGGAAGGGTCGAGGCCGGTCTCGGCCAGGACGCTGCGGACGGTGTCGACCAGCTCCGGTACACCAAGCTGGCGGGCGGAGAGGTTGATCGAGAGCCGCAGCCCGCTGTCGGGGCCCCGCCGGGCGAGTTCCCGGCACGCCTCCAACAGCACCCAGTCACCCAAGGGGACGACCAGGCCGGTCTCCTCGGCCACGTTGATGAACTCCGACGGGGGCAGCAGCCCGAGGGTGGGGTGCTGCCAGCGCACGAGCGCCTCCACCCCGGTGGTGGTCTCCTCGGCCAGGTCGACCTCGAGCTGGTAGCGCAGCCGCAGCTCGGAACGGTCGAGCGCCACCCGGAGCTCCTCGGCCCGGCGGAGGCGGGCCAGGGTGCGGGCCCGGCTGGCCGGGTCGAAGACGTGGAACCGGTTGCGGCCGGCGTCCTTGGCCTCGTACATGGCCGAGTCGGCGTCGCGCAGCATCGTGTCGGGTGTCGCCTCCGGCTCGCTCACGGCGATGCCGATGCTGGCCGAGGCGATGACCTCCTGGCCTTCCACCAGCACCGGAGCGGCGAGGCTGGAGAGGATGCGCTCGGCGATCTCCTCGGCGCCCTCGGCGCCCGCGAGGCCCTCGCACACGATGGCGAACTCGTCGCCGCCGAGCCGGGCGATCGTGTCGCCGGGACGGAGGATCCGGGTGAGCCGGCCGGCCACCGAAACCAGCAGCTGGTCGCCGGCGTGGTGGCCGAGGGTGTCGTTCACGGTCTTGAACCGGTCGAGGTCCACGAACAGCACCGAGACTGCCCGCCCGTCGCGGGGCTGGCGGCGGAGAGCGAGGGCCAGGCGGTCGAGGAACAGGGACCGGTTGGGCAGTCCGGTGAGCGGGTCCTGGAGGGCGAGGCGGGTGAGGGCCGCCTCGGTCGTCTTCCGGGTGGTGATGTCCTGGCAGATGCCGAGGAGCCGGAGGGGTCGTCCGTCCTCGTCCTGGACCAGTCGGGCCCGGCTGTGGAGCCAGCGGATGGTCCCGTCGGGCTGCACGATCCGGTATTCCGAGGCCAGGGGATTGCCCGAGCGCAGCGTCTCTTCGATGGCCGTCTGGGCCGTGCGCCGGTCCTCGAAGTGGACCTGGCTCATGTAGGCCTCGTAGGTGGCTTCGAAGCTGCCGGGTTCGACCCCGAAGATCCGGAACAGCTCGTCGGACCACCGGACCTGATCGCCGGGGATGTCCCACTCGAAGCGGCCGAGGTGGGCGATCTCCTGGGCCTCACGGCGGGTGTCGTCGCTCTCCGAGAGGGCCTGGATGAGGCGCAGCTCCTCGGTGACGTCCCGGGCCATGACCAGCTCGAGGAGCTGGTCGCCGACCACCACCGAGGCGGTCTTCACCTCCGCCTGCAGGACGGTGCCGTCCCGGCGGCGGTGCCGGTGGATCCCGCCCCGCCAGGGCAGGTCCGGGGTGGCGAGGGCCACGTCGACCTCCCGGGAGGGGAAGACGGCGTCCCCTTCCAGGGTCATGAACTCGTCCCGGGAGTACAGGTACTGGCCGAGAGCGGCGGTGTTGACGTCGAGCATCTCCCGGGTCTCGGCGTCGTAGAGCCACATGGGGACGGGATTGGCTTCGAAGGCGGCCCGGTGGAAGGCGGCGTCGACCGGGGGGGCGACCGGCCGGAGCAGCTCCTGAATGGTGGCCGAGAGCGACGGCGAGGAATCGCGCGTCGCGCCGCGCCGGTCCCGGGGACCGCCCGCGGTCACCTCCACCTCTTGTACGGCGTTGTCGTCCACGCCCGCTCGATCCGCCCCTTTGACAGCCGTCCCTCTGAGGATCGCTACGTACCGTGGCGGCGGCAATGGCCCGGTCGGGCCATTTGGGGTGCCGGGGCGGACTAGTCGGGTATCGCCGGGCCCACGGCGCCGGGTGTCTTCACCCGCTCCCGGAGGCGCCGGGTGAGGACCAGGTAGACGGTCCCCCACACGTAGGCCACGCCGGCCAGAGCGAGGATGGGCAGCCGGGGGCCGGTGTGTTCGGCCACCGCCCCGGCGGCCAGGAGCGAGGCGCTCATGGACAGGGTGACGAGGGCGAAGTCGGCGGCGAAGATGCGGCCCCGGATGTGGTCGGGGGTGGCCCGCTGGAGCCCGTAGGTGGACAGCGTCCACTGCATGCCGCCGCCCATGTGGGCGATCAGCACGCCGGCGGCGGCGACGCCGAGCACGGCGGCGGTGCCGGTGAAGAGGTACCCCGTGCCGAAGACGAGGCCGGCCAGCCCGCAGGCCAGGAGGATGCCGTCGGTGCCCCGGGCGGCCAGGCGCTTGGCCAGGAAGGGCCCGATCAGCACCCCGACGCCCCGGGCCCCGAGCAGCAGGCCGGTGGCGCCGTCACCGCCGTCGAAGGCGTCGGTAGCGAGGAGGGCCAGCATCCCCACCGTGCCGCCCCCCAGGCCGAAGCCGAGCTTCGAGCCGAGCAGGGCGGCCACCACGCTGTTGCTCCGGGCGTAGCGGAGGGCTTCGGCGGTGTCGGCGATGGGTCGCATGGGTGGCCGGGGGCCGTCGGTGGCGGCCCGGATCTGGGTCGGGCGGGTGAGGGAGGCGATGAGGGCGGCGGCGATGAGGAAGGTGACGCCGTCGGCGGCGAAGGAGGCGCTGCGCCCGAAGACCACGGTGAACAGTCCGCCGACGGCGGCCCCGATGGCCAGCATCGCCCCCCAGGTGCTCGACATCATGATCGCGGCCAGGGGCAGGTCCTCGGAGTCCACCAGGTTGGGCAGGGCGGCCTGGGAGGCGGGCAGGAAGAACGCCCCCAGGCCCGAGATCACGCCCTGGGCCACGAAGGCGAAGATGACCGGCCCCGAGGTGGCGACCAGGAACAGGCCGGCGGCGGCGGCCTGGATCACAGAGACGCCCACCATGAGGGTGCGGCGGTCGAACCGGTCGACCGCCGGTCCGGCCAGCGGGGTGAGGAGGAAGGCGGGCAGGGTCTGGACGACGAAGACGGCCGAGGTGGCCGCCTCCGAGCCGGTCCGGTCGATGACGAGGCCGAGCATGGCCACGGTGGCGAACCAGTCGCCGGCGAAGGAGACGATCTGGGCGAAGAACAGCGCCCGGAAGTCGCGGTTCCGCCGCAGCAGTGAGATCACGCGGCCAGGGCGCTCAGGGTCTGCCCGATGGTGGCGGCCACGTACTCCGGCTGGCGGACCACCTGGTGCCAGGTGAACCGGAGCACTCTCCAGCCGTACGGCACCAATCCGTTCTGGCGCACGAAGTCCCGGCTCATCGCCCCGGGCGTGCCGTGCACCTCCCACCCGTCGACCTCGATGACAAGGTGGAACTCGGGCAGGGCGAAGTCGACCTGGGCCAGGAACCGGCCGTCGGGGTCGTGGATCCGGTACTGGAACTGCGCCGGCGGCAGTCCCGCCCGTTTGAGGAGGCGCGCCATCCTCGGTTCCAACTGCCCATGCGCCGGTTGCCTTCCCAGCGCCCGCTCGTCCAGGATCCTGCTGACCACCCCGGTGCCGTGCCGACCGGGCCGGGAGAGGTTGGTGAGGGCCCACTCCACGCCGGCGACGGTGATGAGCCGCCGGGTGAGGGCCCGGTCGAGGGCGTCCTCCACGTCCGCCGGGAGAAGTACCGCCCCGAGATCGACGATCGTCCGCGCCGGCTTGGTGACCGGGAAGCGGCGCCACCGGCTGACGTGGTTCGGGGCGAGGTCACCCGAGCGGTGGAGGGTGACGCCCTTCAGCCGGGGGCAGCGCGATCTCGGGACCGTGATCTCGATCTGTTCAGTGTCGACGATGTCCCAGACGCGGGCGGCGGCACGGTGGGAGACGACCGCTTCGGGGCCGGCGCCGAGAAGCGCGCCCATGAGGGACCGCTCCCAGGAGGCGGGCGAGCTGGTGAAGCCGTAGACACCCGGGTGCAGCACGGCAAGGAGGCCGGCCCCTACCTGGTGATGCAGAGTCGAACGAGCGAGCCCGCATTCGACCGCCTGCGCCGCGGTGAAGACGCTGTACTGGCGGGCGGCGAGCTCGGCAAGCGATCGGTTCACTGACGCTCCTCGTCTCGGCGCAGAATTTCCAATGGGTTGGAAAATCTGCGCCGAGATCCTCCTGGAGCGATTCAGTTTGGTCCGCTGGGGAGGAGGGGGCGAACGGTTAAACGAAGGTCAGGCCTGGTTGGTTTGGCGGCGGCGGGCGCCGAGGAGGGCATCGACGCCGGCCAGGATCATGAGGATGCCGGTGAGGAGGCCGGCGGGGGCGAAGCCGGTGCCGGTTCGGGGCAGCTCCGACGCGGCCTGGGGGGCGATGTCGCGGGCCGGGGCCGGGGCGCCGGGGTCGCAGGCGGAGGCGACGGGGGGGTCGCCGGCCTGGTCGTCGCTGTTCTCGATGTTCTCGCCGGCCACGGCGGGCGGGGCCGGGTCGTCATCGTCGTCGGCGTCCTCGAACGGCGGCTCGAAGTCGAAGTCGTCGTCGCCGGGGTACTGCTCGTAGTCGTCGTCCTCGTGGGCGATGGTGAAGAGGCAGTCGACGTCGGCGTCGCCGATCTGGACGGTGACGCTGCGGCCGGGGAGGTCGACGCTGGTCTCTTCGGGGTCGCAGTCCACGGCCTCGAGGACCACGTCGTCGGGGTCGGTGATGGTGATGGTTTACTCACCCGCGGGAACGTCGGCCAGGGTCACTGACTCGCCCGGGCCCAACTCCCGGGTCGTGAGGAAGCCGCCGGGGCCGTCGATCTCGAAGACCGGGTCCTCCCCCTCCACCGCGATCGTCAGATCCGGAACCTCCGCAGCCCCCTCCAGCGTGTTGGTGAATGACGCAGAGGACGGAGAGGCCGGGCTCCATGAAGAACTCCAGGGAGTTGGTCTCCGCCGGGCCGATGACCGGCCCGACCGCCACCCCACCCTCGTCGAAGACGCAGATGATCTCGCTGGTGTAGTCGGCCAGGTTCGTGTTGGGACCGGCGGACTCGGCGACGGTGACCAGTTCTGTCGGAAATTCGGAATTTTCGATGGGAATCGCGATGTCGCCGGTCGAGCCGTCGACCGCTCCGACGAGGGCGGGCTCACCGTTGACGGTCAGGTCGGAGGTGTCGTCACCGGGGTCACCCTCGACCTCCTTGGCGAGGAGGACGGTCCCATCTTCGACGTTGATGATGCGGCGGACAATGCGGTCGCCCACGAAGACGTTGAGGTCCAGGGAGTTGCTCTCCGCCGGGCCGGTGATCGGGATGGAGATTGCGTCGGGGTCGTTGAAGTTCTCGCATTCGATCGTGCTCGTGTAGTCGGACAGGTCCGTGTCGGGACCGGCGGACTCGGCAATGGTGTAGGTGCCGGGTTCGAGCGTGAACTCGTCGCTGAAGGGGTTCTCGGCCGTAGGCGTGAAGGCCACCGCGCCGTCGACGGTCAGGTCGAAGCTGTCATCGGCCTCATTGCCGAAGACGACCTTGCCGATGGTCAACGACGCCGCCCGGGTGTTCGTCATCGTGCAGTTCCAGGTTTCGCCGGGGAAGGCGAGGAACGGCGTGCTCTGCACCGCCGCGGCCTGAAACGCCGTCAGAGACAATTCCGGGGCTGCAGCTGATCTCGGTGAACCAGCCGGGAGCGTCCGCTTCCTCGACGACGATCTCGCTGCCAGCGTCCTGGACTTCTATCGGAAAGGAGTCGACGGTGTCCGGGTCCGTATCGGAGATGACCTGTTGTGGGACCTTCACCGCCCCGTCGACGAAGATCTGG
>JBOGFO010000476.1:0-2638 GCA_050743445.1 Acidimicrobiia bacterium | reverse complement strand
GGCGAGGCGCCAGGCGATGGTGGTCACCGGGGTCGGCGTGGGCTCGGGGAACTCGAAGTCGGCGACCATGTCGCCTCCGCCCGCCGCCATGGCGGAGCGGGCCTCACCCCGGGGACGGATGCTCCAGCAACCGTCGACCGGCTCCCAGAAGTACTCCTCGTCGGTCAGCCCCGCGAGCCGGGGCCGGAGATGGCCGTCCCAGTGCCACGTCAGCTGCTCGAGCAGTTGCCCGGTCCAGTCGATGGCCATCCGTGCGCACCTCCGGTCGTTCCTCCGGCATGAGTGTCATACCCCGTCGATATGGTCCGCACATGTTGAGCGCGTGAGGAGGCACATCATGGAGTACACAGCTGGGGATGTGATCGCGTACCGGCCCTTCGGCGGCGGCCTGCGCCGTCTCGTGGTGGAGGAGCGGCTGGCCGACGTGAAACGGGGCCGTCCCGGCTTCAGCGGGGTCGTCGTGTCCGGCCCGGAGAAGGGGATGCCCGTGTGGGGCTACGACGACCAGATCGTGCCGCTGCATGTCATCCGCAACACCCCCCAAAGGGTGCCGGAGCGACCCTGCCTGGACGATTCCAGCCCCGGCGCCGCCTGACGGGTAGCGTCGCTCTTTGGTGTCGCCTCGTCTTCACTCCGGGCATCATTGCCGAAAGGGCTCCGCAGCTAGCCTGGGGAGCGACGGGGAGTGGCGCAGTGGTAGCGCATCGCCTTTGGGGGGCGACGGTCGGGGGTTCAAATCCCCCCTCCCCGACGAAGTGCATGCGGGCGTCGTTCAAAGGCAGGACTTCAGATTTCCATTCTGATAATGCCGGTTCGATTCCGGTCGCCCGCTCTCAATCTTGAATGCGATAGGGCTCGTACTTCCGAGACAGGAACAGGGACGACCGCGACGTGATGGCTGTGGTCGGGATCAGGTAGGCCGTGGCGTCACCGCAGACGACGAAGCGCCAGTCGTAGTCGGAAGGATGGAAGGCCCGGGACACCACCTGTGACTTGTTCCCGCCGACCGTCCGGAGATGCACGCTGTAGCCGCGTCCCTGCTTCATCGTCGTCGTCTTGACCTGGACTCTCTCCAACCCCTGACCGTTGTCGATGACGAGGTCATAGCGCTGGGTGTCGGTCAGGGGAATGGCGACATCGACGCCGATCCGCGAGAAGTAGGCGATCGCGATGCCAAGGCCGGCGTTCCCCTGCTTCCTCGGATTGGGGTGCTTCCGGAAGCCGATCGCTTCGCGGAGCGGGCACCGTTCAGGCGTTGGTGGGTTCGGCCGCCGGGCGGCCCGATCTCGTTCCCGCCGTGCCGCGGCCGCGGCCAGGGCGTGCTCCCGATGGGCCAGGTACCACTCGTGCTGGTAGGCCTTCCGGCACGGACGGCAGTGGCAGTCGATCCTGACCCGTCCGCGCTTCCGTGACGTGGGGAAGTCCTCCGCCGGCTTGAGCGTCGCGCAACGCCGGCAGCGGCGCGACTCGGATACCAGGGTCAATTGCGTTTCTTCGGCGCGCGGGTGCGCAATGCGTTTCCCCAGACTCATGGCCGGAGCGTACCGACCAGGTGTGTCAGTAATCCCTGACCTCAGGTACTGACCGACTGGCGGGCGGCGAGTTCGCCCGTCTCGGCGAACCCGGCGGCCGCCAGGCCGGGGGGTACGACCCCTTCCAGGGCGCGGTCGAGGAACGACCCGAGCAGGGACCAGCCCGCTTCAGATGGCGGCGCGGAGACGGTGGCCAGCGAGAGGGCGAAGCCGATCTCGTTGACCCGGGGGCGGGTCCCGGGGAACACGACCACGCAGCGGCGGGCACAGAGGCGGGCGACGCCGGTCATGGGGTCGGGCGCTCCGTGGGCGAGGGACCGGGCGTAGCCGAGCTTGTCGTCGTGGTAGGTGGTGTTGCGGCTCCAGGTGGCGTCGACGGCCATCACCACGGGCTGCCCTCCGGCGGGCCACCACTCCACCACCGCGTCCGGGCTCCGCTTGCGGCCCAGGGCCACGATCCCCTCGCCCCGGCGGGGGTACACCCGGTCGAAGGCCACCCGGACCCGGCCCCGGGGCGTCACCGCCTCTTCGGCCCCACCCCTGGGCAGCGGGGCACCGGGCCGGGAAGGCAGGCCCAGGCGCCGGCGCACGGCGGCGCGCACCGCCTGGCTGACCCACACCTCGAACAGGGCGTTGAGGGTCTGGGTCCGCAGCCCGAGGGCCACCGGGTCGCCGGGCAGCGGGGAGAACCGGAGGCTGTCGTCGAGGGCGTCGGCCAGCGTGCGGAACGCCCGGTAATGGGGATGGTCCCGCAGCAGGAAGCTCACCCGGGGAGCGGGACCGGCCGCCAGGCCGGCCCAGGGCTCCTCGGCGGCCAGGAACTGGAGGGCCCGGGCCGAGGAGGCGAGCTCGGCGGCCAGGTCGGTGTCGACCAGCGCCTCCGCCGCCGTCGCCTCCCGCACGAGGCCGAGCAGGCGCCGGACCACGCCGACGACAAACCGGTTCTCGGGCGTGTCCGGGCTGCGTTCCCGGGCCAGGGTGGCGACCCGGCCGGAGCGGGGCGCCTCCGGAGGGCGCGGCGGGTCGAACGGGTGGAGGCGCCAGAGCAGGAGCCGCCGGCCGCCGGTGCGCTCCAAGGGCGCCCACTCCGGCCGGGACGACGACGC
>JBOGFO010000475.1:0-8580 GCA_050743445.1 Acidimicrobiia bacterium | reverse complement strand
AGTCGTGGGCGATGAGGTCGACGTAGTTGATGACCGACTCCGGAGTGGCGCTGCCGTACCCGGTCATGGGGTCGCCCGAACCCAGCACGTTGCTGCCCGGCGCCAGCCGGATCGCCCGGGAGAGCGTGGCGGTGTACACGAGCTGCACCCGGTCGGCGTCGAGGGCGTCGATGATCGTCCGGACCCGCTCGTAGACGTCGATGAACTCGGCCGCCGTCCCGGCGCAGGGAAAGTCGCTGTTGGTCGGGATCTCACAGTCGTCGAGCTCAGCGGGGGCGTCGGCGTTGTCGTGGGGCTCGTGGTGGAAGATGTAGCCCATCTGGGTGCCGTAGGTGGTGGCCCAGGCCTGGAGCTGCGAGACCTGCTGGGTGATCATGGCGTCCTCGGCGCCCGTCGCCACCGGCGTCCAGTCATCGTTGCCGGCCAGGTCCTCCGGCGGCTTCACCGACCACAGCACGTACTTGCCCTCGGCCATCCAGTTCCGCACCCTCATGCTCGGGGGCTCCCAGTCGGATTCGTAGGATCGGACCAGCGCAAAGGGCTCACCCAGCGTCTGCTCGTTGGCGGCCAGGGCGACCGGGTTGTCGCCGTCCTCGTGCCAGCCGACCATCACCCCGCCGGAGACCAGGTGGCCCCGGGCGTAGCGGCCCGGGGTCTCGCCGGGATCGCCGGCGCGGGCGCCCCGGGTGTCGGCCCCGGCTTCGTCGCCACTGCCCATGAGCCGGCCGTAGATCTCCATGACGCCGTAGTAGTCGGCGTCGGCGTTGCCATCCATGGGGTCGCTGTCAAAGCGGATCGTCCGCTCGGCGACGCCGCTGCAACCGGGGGGAATGGAGGCGACCCACTCCGCATCGCCGATCCGGCCGGCACCCGGGCTGTGCAACGACACCGCCATGGGGACGGCGGCCGGCGAGCCGCAGCCGTCCCCCGATCGTGACCATTCCAGGCGGAGGAGCGCGCTGCTCCCCGGCGGGTAGCGGAAGGCACTGCGCCGGTCACCGGTGTCGCCGGTGCCCACGTCCTGGATGGACAGGGAGTAGGTGCTCCGGACGCAGTTGGGCTCACAGGCGTCCGTGACGATCCGAGCGAGGCCCAGCCAGGGCTCGCCGGTCTCAGCCACCGGCTCGGTGGGGTCGGGGGGCGCCGTGGTCGTGGTCGTCGTCGACGACGTCGTGGTCGTGGTCGTGCTCGACGTGGTGGTCGTACTCGACGTCGTGGTGGTGGGAGGGAGGGTGGTCGTGGTGGTGGGCGGCGCCGTGGTGGTGGTCGTCGTCGGGGCGGGACCGGTCACCACCACGAGCTGGGGCCGCTCCCCCGCACTCGCCTCCGACGAACGGAAGGCGAACGAGTCGGACGATCCCGACCGGAGCAGGAAGTCGATCGGCCCCGACATCGGGACGGCGCCGGTGACGTCGATGTCGACCCAGCCGTCCTCCACGGCTCCGAGGTCGGCCAGGACGGCCCCGAGGGGACCGGGCTGGTTGCGCCAGTTGATCTGCGCCTCCTTCCAGCTGAAGCTGGCGGGGGCCACCGAGGGGCCGTCGACGGTGTCGTTGGTGACGAACAGGCGCAGGGTGGCCCGGCGCAGGACGCCGGAGAGCCCCTGCACCTGGAAGCGCACGTAGGCGTTGTGGTCGGGGTCGCTGGCGCCCTGGACGGACAAGGTCCGCTCCGACCCGTAGTTGGTGGTGGGGTGGTCCTCTTCGACGTGGGCGTCGGTCTGGGCCGTGAAGGCCGTCTCCGAGGTCCCGTCGCTCGGGCCGCTCTCGACGATGAGCTCCGGACGGTTGCGGCTCGAGTTTCGGGAGGCGAACTCCACCCCGTCGGTGGAGCCGGGCTCGAGCTGGAAACCGACCTCGCCCGAGCCCGGTACCAGCAATGTCACGTCGAAGGTGGCCCACGTGCCCGACGAGAGACGGCCGGTGTCCGCCACCACTCCCCCAGCCGTCGGCGGTCGGTTGGCCCACGTGATGGTCGACTCCTCCCAGCCCACGGAGGTGGAGCGCAGCTGGGGTCCGTCCTTGGTGGAGTTCTTCACCCACAGGCGCAGGGTGGCCCGGGTCACTCCCTGCGTGCCGGCGGGAACGTGGAAGCGGAGATAGGTCCGCTCGTGGGGGGACCCGTCCACCGCCAGCCGGGACGAGCTTCCGAAGTTCTCGTTCGGGTCGTCCTCCTCCACCCGGGCGTCGGCCGTCGGGGTGAGGACGGCCCGCACCGCCGCCACCGGCGGAGTGAAGACCAAAGGAGAGCCGGCGAGCGCGATCAGCGCGACGAGTGCACCCCCCCGGCGGCGAGGTCCGCCGGAACCCGAGCGCGGGCGCGCGGAGCGTGTGTCCATGTCGGTCCTCCCCAGAAGGACTGGCGGCCGGAGCGAGGACCAGGTGAAGTGCGGGAAGCATGGTCCGTGACCCAAAGGGGGAGCCTCAGGGCCGCCGTAAGCGAATTGGGACGATCAGGCTGTGAGGCACTGTTTTGACGCACCGCGGGACCCTTCCTCCGAAAGCCGGCGCGTTTAACGTCGGGTTGAGGCAGGCTTGACGTCGGTTATGGCCCCCCGGACGCAGCATCCCAGTGAGCTGGCGGGCCTCGATCTCTTCGAGGTCTGGACCCGGGCCGCCCCTCTCGACGGCGTCTTCGATCCCTTCGTCTTCGAGCAGCGGATGGCCGCCTACCGGGCGCTGATCGCCACCATCAACGGGGGCGGGCGGTTCGGCGCCGACAACCGGCGCAACCCCTTGTGGGGGCTGATGTTCCAGCTTCAGTGGCAGTACCGCACCGGCCGCTTGGGGGCCGGCGCCACCGAGGACGGCCGGATCGATCCCGACGCGCCCTGGGGCTACGGGAACTACGCCCTGTGTGTCGTTCCCTGGCTCGGCGCGGTGGCGGCCGGCGTCGTGGCGGACATCGAGATCGCTCCCCCACCGGGCCCGACCCGGTTCGAGTACACCCGCGGGCTCGAGGCGGGGGTCGAGGACTGGAGGGCGTTCTTCGCCCTGGTGGCGTCCACCGCGCCCGGTTCGGACATCGAGCCCGTCCGGCTGGCCCTGTGGAAGGCGCACAAGACCTGCCTGGACGTCATCGCCGGCCGCGTCGCCGGCATCGACCCCGCCCCCTTGTCTCCCCTCGAGCTGACCTTCCTCCAGGGGTGGTGCCGCATGGTCGACTACCTGTGGGTGGCGGCCTGGCCCACCGACTTCGACTTCATGACCACCCACGGCCTCGACGTGCTGCCCGAGCGCCTGCTGGTCGAATCCGACGACCAGCCCGGCCCCTCCGACCTGCCGGGCCCGGTGCGGCGCAACGTCCGCACCGTCATCGGGCTGGCCCGCACCCCGGGCTGGCGCTACCGCCTGAACCTGGCCCTCTGGAAGCGGGTCATGCGGACGCGCCCGGCCCGCGACGAGGTGGTCCCGATGCTCGACGCCGTCTTCAACCCCAACCCGGACAACGTCGCCGCCCGCCGCCGGATGCTGCGCTACCTGTTGCGGCTCTGAGGTTCGGCCTGTCTGGCGCGAGTTGCAGCGGCCCCGGAGGGCCGCCGCAGCTCTGGTCGTGTGGAGACTGCTACTGAACGGAGACTGCTACTTCGGGTGACCTACCTCCGGAACCAGCGCCGGCCGGTCCAGCTGGCCCCGGCGGCGGCACCGATGGCCGCCAGCGGGAGGACCGGGCTGGAGAACGGAAGGGCCGGGCTGCTGGCCGGAGTGGCCGACAGCTGGGTGTAGGCCTGCGTGGCGGTTTCCGTCGCCGCCGTGGCCGGCTCGGCAACCGGGGCGGGTGCGCCCTTGGCCGCCTCGTTGGCCTGCCGCACCGCCGCCGTGGACCGGCTGCTGTCCTCGTCGGGAGTGGCGGAGCCACCCGTGGGCGCGGCGGGGTTGTCGTCGGCGTACGGCTGGATGGCGTCGGAGAGGTCGGTGCCGACGCCCACCTTGACGATGCGGGCCACGGACGGCACCGGACCCTGCAGCGTCTTCTTGTTGATGATCAGGTAGTAGTCGCCCGGAGGCGCGACCTTGCCGTTGGGCGGGGCCACGGCCGTCAGGGCGTTGGAGTCGGTTCGGCTGAACTCGAGCTTGAGGCCGCGGCCGTCGCTGTCGTTCACGTGCTGGGCCGAGGGCGTCTTGAGCAGCACAACGCTCTCGATGTCGTCCGCGTTCGGGGTTCCGATGGTGAAGTTCTCGCCGTAGGACACACCGGCCTGGGCCCGGGTGATGCTGGGGCGGGCGCCGCGGAACAGGTACGGCGGGCTCCACACCTCGAAGCTCGGGTCGTTGTCGTTGTTGGCGAACGGGCCGCCCTGGTCGGCGTTCGCACCGCCGTAGTGGCTGGCGATGGGAGCGTGGCCGCCGAGCAGCACCCGCATGTCGGGAAGCAGGATGGCGGAGTTGTGGTAGGTGCGGTCACGGGTGTGCTCCGCAACCTCGGTCCACGAAGCCGTAGCCGGGTCGTAGACCTCGGCCACCTTGACGGGGATCTCGACGCCGGGGTCGATGACCTCGTCCTTGTCGCCACCGCCGACGGTGAGGATCTTGCCGTCGGGGAGGAGAACGCCGGACGGGAACCAGCGGGCGTGGTTGAGCTCGCCCACCATCTTGTTGGTCACGTTGTCGTTGGCGTCGATGCTGGTGACCGTGGTGAAGGCGTTGGCAGGAATCCAGTTACCCGGGGGCGGGCCGAGCGTGCCCCCGAAGGTGACCAGGTTGAGCTGGTCGTACGGGGGCTCCATGAGCTCCGCCACGACCTGGGTGCCGCTGCGGGCACCGAGCGGCCCCATGCCCGTGATCGACCACGTCTTGGACGCGGGGTCCCACAGCTGCTGGAACATCATGATGGCCTCGTCGGCCGCCTGCCCGAACGGACCCCACATCTGGCCAACACCGGTGTAGAACACCTTGCCGGAAGGGGTCAGGAACTGGCGGGGCTGCATGGGCAGCGACGTCTCGGACGTGTCACCGGTGAACTGCTCGGTCCAGGCGTTGGTGGCCGGGTCGAAGAGCTCGTTGCGGCGGACCTGGCTGGCCTGCTGCTTGTTGGTCATCTGCGATGCACCGCTGGTGACGAGCACCTTGCCGTCCTCGAGGACGACCATGCCGGGGTACCAACGGCCGTACTTCATCGGCTGGGTGGCCGAGAAGGTGTTGGTCTTGTAGTCGAAGGTGGCCGAGGAGCGGAGTCCCTCGAGCTCGACCACGCCGAGGTCGGCGGGATCGCCGGCGTTGCGGTCCATGAACCGGGGCTCGTTGTACCAGTCGGTGCCGCCCGCGATCAGGACCCGACCGTCGGGCAGCGTGGTGACGTCGGCACAGAACATGTCACCGTCGTTGGCCGAGGCGTCGTCGGGCGGCGAGTCGGGAGCCGACTCGGGGAGCCCGAGCTTGCCGGCCAGGGTGCCGGTGAACCCGTCACCGGGACGCCCCTGGGGGCTGGTCAGGTTTCCGGCCGGGCCGTTGTCCTGGCCTTCCTTGATGTCCGGGTTCTGGTGGTCGCCCCGCTCCGGAGTGGGCACGACCCACTGCGGAGTACCGGAGCGCAGGTCGAGGACCCGGGCCTGGCTGTCACGGGCCGACGGCGAGAGCGACGGAACGCTGGGGCCGCCGGCGTTCTCCTGGCTCTCGATGCCGTTCCAGTACAGGATCCGGCCGTCGGGCAGCATGGCCGACGCCTGGGCGGCGGGCTTGCAGACCAGGAAGCCGGGGGTGTCGTTCTCGGCCGGGACACAGCGCGGCGTACCCGCGCCCCCCTCTTCGAAGGGCTCGGTCCACTGCCCCACGATGTCGGGCGTACCCACGACCTGTCCGGAGGCGCCGGTGGTCACGCCTCCCAGCACGAGCGCGGCGGCTACCGCCACCACGCCCACTCTTGCTACACGGAACCGTCGATGCACGAGTGTGCCTCCCCTTTGAGTGCGTACGTTGCTGTGATGAGTTTGACGGTCGTTGCTCAAGGGCAATCCGGACATATCCGCCCAAACTGCCGCTCGGGAGATGATCCCCGGAGCGCCGCGATTATTCGTTTTTTCTTTTCGGGGCCGCGCCGTGAATAAAACGACCTCGTGGAGCGTCATTGTCTCCATGTGGAGCAGTGACGTGTTGAAGATGCTGGGCGCGTGGCGGATCGCCTCCCCGATCCGTCACGACTCAGCCCTCAATACCCGCCTGCGTCTTCTAGATATTAGGCGCGCCGTGCCTTCCGACTATCAGACAGGGAGAGTCCGCGCGATTTGACGTCGTGCGGCATGCAATCGTGACATGACTGTGCCGGGAGGAACCTGCTGAATCTCGGCGATCTCGCCGTAGCTCAGGTCGGCGATCTCCCGGAGGAAGAAGGTCTGTCGCTGGGTCGACGGGAGCCGGGCGATCCGACCCAGCGCCTCGTCGGCCCGCAACCGGGTGAGGACCACGTCCTCCACCCCCGCCGTCGGCTGCAGATCGAGCTCGTTCAGCGGCTCGACCGGCCGGCGCCGGCGCCAGCGCACGCGCTGCAGGGCGCAGTTCCGCACGATCCGCAGGGCCCACGCCTCCCGGCGGGAGGGCTCGCTGCCGTCCCAGTGCTGCCACACCCTCAGCCAGGCTTCCTGGCAGACGTCCTCGGCCTCCGCCGGACCGGCGATCACGGCGGCGTAGCGCAGGGCGTCATTCGCGCGCCGGCGGTAGAGATCCTCGAACCCGGGGGGTGCGAGCGCCGCGGCGGCGATGGTGAGCACCTGCCCAGGCTATCCCAAATCTGTCAGTCGCCGCCAACAGGCACGGACTGGCACTTAGCGGCTGTTGCCGCGATCTATCCGCTCAGGTCGGCCGCCAGCGAGTCGAGGGACTGGACGACGAGAGTGCGGAGGTCCCGCTGGCCGTCGCTGGCCACCCAGGCGACCACGGCGACCCGGAACGAGGCCACCGAGGCCGAGCCCAGCAGCTGGGCCCGGAGCTGGCAGCCCCGGCCGGAGCCCAGGCGCTCGGCCAGCGCGTGGGCGGTCACGTCCTCCCAGGCCAGCAGCGTCTCGAGCAGGTAGCCCCGCAACGCCGGCGTCTCGGTCAGGAGGCGGAACCGGGCCAGCATCTCCCGGTCAGGCTCCATGTAGGTGATGGCCGCGGCGACCGCGGCGCGCCGCAGGCACTCGAGCACGGGCTCACCCGCCGGGCCTTCGGCCAGGACGGCGGCGTACTCGGCCCGGCGCTCGTCCTGATCGGGCCAGAGCGCCTCCTCCTTGGAGGTGAAATAGCGGAAGAAGGTCCGCTCCGAAACGTCGACGGCGGCGGCGATGTCCTCCACCTTGACCGCCTCGTAGCCCCGCTCGACGAACAGGCGCAGTGCGGCGCGAGCCAGGTCCTGGCGGGTACGTTCCTTCTTGCGCTGCCGGAGACCGGCCTCCGCGGGTACAACTGGCATCTCTCGACAGTACCGGCGGCCAGGATGCCGGGTCTATGAAACCAGGATGCCGGGTCTATGAAAGGAGCCCCCCATGCAGGATCGACCGCCCCTCCCCCCGTTCACCCGGGAGTCTGCCGCCCAGAAGGTGCAGGCGGCCGAGGATGCATGGAACACACGCGAGCCGGAGCGGGTGGCCGGCGCCTACAGCCCGGATTCGGTGTGGCGCAACCGGGACACGTTCGTGACCGGACGGGACGAGATCGTGAAGTTCCTGACGCAGAAGTGGGAGCGGGAACTCGACTACGCGCTGCGCAAGAACCTCTGGGCCTTCGACGGCAACCGCATCGCCGTCCGGTTCCAGTACGAGAGCCATGATGCGGACGGGCAGTGGTGGCGCAGCTACGGCAACGAGCTGTGGGAATTCGACGAGCACGGCTACATGGCCCGCCGCGAGGCCAGCATCAACGACCTGGCCATCAACGAGTCCGAACGCCGCATCTCGGGGTCCCGCCCGGAATCCGAGCGCGGCGTCGAGTTCCCCCTGCAGTAGCCGAGAAGGCTCAACTGCAGCAGCCGAGAAGGCTCAACTGCAGCAGCCGCGCACCCTCAACCTCAACCTCTGCTCGAGGTTCAGCTCCAGTCGCCGGCCAGCCGGCGGGCCGCCGTGCGGAGGGCGGCGGCGGGGCAGGACCAGTAGTGGTCGTCGGTGGCGCCCCAGAGGGTGGCGATGCAGTCACCGCCGGCCTCCAGCGCCGCTTCCGGGGTCGATTTGCCGAAGGGTCGGTAGTCGGCGATGAGCTCGTCGAAGCGCCCCCGGGTGTACTGCCAGCCGTGGGCCAGCTCGTGGAGGACCACGTAGCGCAGCCGTTCGGGGGTCTTGAAGGCGCTGGGGCCGATCCACACCGTCCGCTGGGCCGAGTCGTAGACCCCCCAGTGGCAGCAGTCGGTCGGGTAGTAGCCGACGGTCATCCGCACACCGGCGGCCCGCCAGTCGAAACCTGTGCTGTCGGCGATGGCCTCGATCTGGGCCTGCGGGGAGGGCTCCGCCACCGCCGGGGCCCGTACCGGGACGGTGGTCGTCGTCGTGGGCGGGGCCGTGGTCGGAGGCACCTCCGGCGGGGCGGTCGTCGTGGTGGTGGGCGCTTCCGTGGTCGTGGTGGTGGTCGGCTCGGGCACGGTGGTGACCGTGGTCTCCGTCACCGGCCCGTCCGTCGC
>JBOGFO010000474.1:0-2998 GCA_050743445.1 Acidimicrobiia bacterium | reverse complement strand
GACCGCCGGCTACCTCGTCCAGGGGCTGGGGGCCACGAGCGACGCGCTGGGCCCGTTGGAGGCCGGCTCGCCGTGGCACTGGTACCTCGACCGGAACATCCTCGTCGACGGCCTGGCGCCCGTCGCGGTCGTCGCCCCGGTCCTCCTGGCCGGCGCCCTGTTCGCCCTCGGTGCCTGGTTGTTCAACCGGCGCGACCTGCACTGACGCCGGCGCACCTCGCCACCATCCGGACGACGACAGTGGCCAGGATCTGGCCCGGACCGGCGGCCGCCACCAACCGGGCCGCCTCCACCACCGGGACCCCGAACAGGTCGCCGTCCTCGAAGGTCACCTCCCCCAGCGACAGGCCGACCCGGATGGCCAGTGGCACCTGGCTGGCCCGGCCCTGGCCGTGCCGCTCTCCCCTTCCCTCACGCCCGACCCACCAGGTGTTGGCGATCCGCATGGCATGACCACGCCGATCGCCATCACCTCGAAAATTCCGGGCCGCCTGAGGCGGCAGGTGGCCATACTCCAGGGCCATGAACCGACCCCGACCCCGGGCCTGGGACGTCGATGCGGAGGTGGCAGCAATCGCCGCCACCCAGTTCGGCGCCATCAGCCGGCGTCAGGCACTCTACGCCGGGCTGACAGCCAACCAGATCGCCTACCGGGTGCAGTGCGGTCGCTGGCGGTGTCCGATTCCGGGGGTCTACATCCTCGCCGGCGTTCCTGAGTCCCCGGAGCAGAACGCCATGGTTGCGCTCCTCGCCAGTCCGGACGGCAGCGTGCTCTCACATCTCAGCGCCGCGGCCGTCTACGAACTCGGCGCGCCACCACCGGTCCCTCACCTCATCGTCCCCTGGACCGCCAGCGGCCGCTTTCGCAACGCGGTCGTGCACCGATCCCGGCAGCCGCTCGACCCCAGGGACCGGCGCCAGCTCGGCCCCTTCCTGTGCACGTCACCAGCCCGAACCCTGGTCGACTGCGCCGCCCTGGTCGGCTACGAGGCCTTCTGCGAGATGCTCGACCGGGCGCTGTGCCGCGGTCTGGCCACCGCCGACTCCGTCCGGGCGGCTGCCGGGCGAGCGTCAGCGGCCAAGGGCCGGAAGGGCCAGTTCACCCTGGAACGAGCGCTCGAAGTCTGGGTGCCTGGACCTCGGCCGCACAGCGTCCGGGAGATGGAGATGGTGCGCCTGCTGACGAGATGGGGACTGCCGATGCCCGAGCGCCAGATGGTGATCCGGGACGAGCGGGGGCGGTTCATCGCCAAGGTGGACCTCGGCTGGCGGCGGGAGCGGATCGCGTTCGAGTACGACGGCGCGGAGTTCCACACCCCCCGGACCGCCGCCGCCGACGCCCGGCGTCAGGGCCGGATCGAGGCGCAGGGGTATCGCGTCATCCGCGTGCGCAAGGAGGACGTCGGGGCGCTGCGCGCCCGGCTAACTGCGCTATTCACCACCCATCGGGCCGCTTGAGGTGATTGCGATCCACGTGGCATCGCCACGCCGATCGCCATCGCCCGGCGGTTAGGCGAGGTCTAGAGCGTCGAGCAGGTCGTCGTAAGACGAGATCACGGCGTCGCCGGCCGGGCCCTGATCGGGATCGTCCTCGAACACGGCGGTGAGGCGGACGGCCCGCATGCCGATCGCCTGGGCGCCGGCGATATCGGTGCGGCGCCGGTCCCCGACGTGGGCGCAGCGGGACGGGTCGGGTGAGCCGAGCCCGTCCAGGGCCCGCTCGAAGATGCGTTTGTCGGGTTTGTACACCCCGACCTCGTCGGAGAAGGCCCAGGCGTCGAAGTAGCCGAGCAGCCCGTGGTGGTCCAGGTGCCGGCGCAATTCGGACGAAGGGGTGAAACCGACGTCGCAGACGATGGCCAGCGACACGCCCATCGGGCGCAGGGCGGCCAGGGCGTCGGCGACCCCGTCGACGAGGTCCAGCTCGGCCGTTCCGACCCGGGAGGCGGAAGCGAACGCGTCGAAGAGCCGGCCCCGCAGGCCGTCTCCGTTGCCATTCCCTGCGCCCATGTGCCGGTGGACGGCATCGGCGATGCTGCGGGCGGCGTGGCGCCCGGTGTACTGGGTGTTGGCTTCCCAGCCGGCGACATACTCCAGCCAGGCCGCGTCGTAGGCAGAGGCGAGTACGACGCCGGCGTCCCCCACGCCGGCATCGACCATCACTCTGCCCATCGCCTCCAGCCGGCGTCCCCGCAGGTAACCGCCCGGTGGCTCACAGCACAGGGTGTTCCAGTAATCGAAGGTGACAGCCTCAAGAGCTGCTCCTCCTGCCACGAGGGCGAGAGGCTACAGGCCCTGCTCGCTCACAACCTGCTCGCGGTAGCGCAGGATCACGAAAGCACGTACACGACGGTGGCCGCCAAGGGTCCGGATGGCGGAGATCTTCCCGGCCCGCGCCCAACGGGTCACGGTCTTGGGGTTGACCCGGAACATCTCGGCGACCTCTGACGGGGTCAGAAGGGCGTCGGGGTCGGTACGGTCTTGCATCGCCTTTCCTCTTTCTATGAACGGAGCTGCTCGCGGCGGTTGCCGGGAGGGGGGACTGTCCGCTTCGTCCTCGAGGGTACGCACGGCACCCTTTTGGGTCGATAGCCCGAAGGTGTCATTTACAACCCCTCCGTGTGACTAGTCCCCCCCGGTCATCGCCTCTGACCAGCGGGTTTTCACTACGGCAGTCCACTACGGCGACGGGTGCACGAAGGGCCGTGCTGCCCGTCGTGGCATGTATCGGTCACAAGGGGCAGCGACTAAAGCGCGTACCGATCGATTTGGCGCGCCCTACCATTTAGGGCGAGAGAGGAATCGAAAGAAGGAGTGTCGAAGGCCGATGCCAGTGTTCGATCGCATCGAGGCCGACGACTACGAACAGGTGGTGTTCTGCCACCACCGGCCCAGCGGATTGCGGGCCATCGTGGCCGTCCATTCCACCGCCCTCGGGCCGGCGCTCGGTGGCACGCGCTTCTATCCCTACGCCACCGAGGAAGCCGCCTTCACCGAC
>JBOGFO010000473.1:0-7125 GCA_050743445.1 Acidimicrobiia bacterium | reverse complement strand
CGCCACTAGCGTGGCGTCGCTTGGATGAACCGACCCTGCGGGAGATCCTCGAGAACGTCGCCGTCGGTGCCACCTCGACCGACGCCGCCTTCGAGCGCGTCCGGACGCTCCCCTTCGCCGACCTGGGCTTCGCCCGCGTGGATCACCACCGGGAGCTGCGCCAGGGCTTCCCCGAGGCGGTCTACTCGCCGGGCAAGACGGCCGGGCAGTGCACCGCCATCGTCACCGAGCTGCTCGAAGGCCCGAGCGGGGGGCCGGTCCTGCTCACCCGGGCCGGGCCCGACCTGGCGGCGACGGTCCTCGCCGAGGTCCCCGGCGGCGCCTACCACGACGTTGCCCGCCTCGCCGTCTGGCGGCCGGCGGCCCGGCGTCCGGGGACGGCCGTGGTGACCTGCGCCGGCACCGCCGACCTGCCCGTGGCCGAGGAGGTGGCCGCCACCCTGGAGGCGCTGGGCTGGCCGCCGGCCCGGCTGAACGACGTGGGGGTCGCCGGCCTGCACCGGCTCCTGGCCGACGAGCCGACGCTGCGCGCGGCCGACGTCGTGATCGTAGTGGCGGGCATGGAGGGCGCCCTGGCCTCGGCGGTGGGCGGTCTGGTGGCGGCCCCGGTGGTGGCCGTCCCCACCAGCGCCGGCTACGGCTCCTCCCTGGAGGGGATCACGGCCCTCCTCGCCATGCTGGCCAGCTGCGCGCCCGGCGTGGCCGTGGTGGGGATCGACAACGGCTACGGCGCGGCGTGCGCCGCCGCCCGCATCCTCGGCACCCGCCCGGCCGGCGAGGCACGGAGTTGAACACCGCCTGGTTCCACTGCTTCGCCGGTATCGCCGGGGACATGGCCCTCGGGGCCTGCCTCGACGCCGGCGCCCCGGTGGACGAGGTCCGGGAGATCCTCGGCCGCCTGCCGATCCGGGGCTGGGCGCTCAACCCCGAGCCGGTGATGCGGGGCGGCCTGGCCGCCACCCGGGCGGTGGTGGAGGCCAAGGGGGACACGGTGGTGGCCCGGACGTACTCCCACATCGCCGGGCTGCTGGAGGAGGGTCGCCTCCCCGACCGCGTCCGGGACCGGGCCGGGCGGGTGTTCCGGGTCCTGGCCGAGACCGAGGGTCGGCTCCACCGCCGGCCGATGGGCCAGGTCCACTTCCATGAGGTCGGCTCCCTCGACGCCATCGTCGACGTGGTCGGCACCTGCGCCGCCCTGGAGACCCTGGGTGTCGACGAGATCACGGCGTCAGCGGTGGCGGTGGGGACGGGGATGGTCCGCTCGGGTCACGGCATGCTCCCGAATCCCGCCCCGGCGGTCCTCGACCTGCTCAAGAACGCCCCGCTGGCCGGAGTCGACGAGAGCGTGGAGCTCACCACGCCCACCGGGGCCGCCCTGCTGGCCGGGCTCTGCACCCACTTCGGGCCCCTCCCGGCGATGCGCCTGACCGCCACCGGCTTCGGGGCGGGAACGAGGGAGCTGGAGGCCCTCCCCAACCTCCTCCACCTGGCCGTGGGCGAGGCCATCGACGGCTCCGGCATCCTCCCCGGGCAGCCGCTGGCCCTCCTCGAAGCCAATCTCGACGACGTGTCGGGCGAGGTCGTGGCCCACGCCGTCGAGGTCCTTCTGGAGGCCGGCGCCCTCGACGCCTGGACGGCGCCGGTGACCATGAAGAAGGGCCGGCCCGGGGTGGTGGTGGCGGTGCTGTGCCACCTGCCCGACTCCTCCCGGCTGCGGGATCAGCTGGCGCATGAGACCGGCACCCTGGGGGTGCGGGTGTCGCAGGTCGACCGCTGGCCCTTCGCCCGTTCGGTGGAGGAGGTCGAGGTGGAAGGGCTGCCGGTCCGGGTCAAGCGGGCCGCCCGCCGGGTGAAGGTCGAGTACGAGGACGCCGCCCGGGTGGCCCGGCGCACCGGCCTTCCCTTGCGGGAGGTCGTCTCCCGGGCCGAGGCCGAGGCCCGGGACCGGGGCGGGGACCCCGAACCCGACGCCGCCAGCTGAGGCATCCCGGCTTCCGGCCGGGGGGAGGTGAACGGTAGGTTTCTGGCAAGAGAACACTTGCTGGGAGGCCCCGTTGACCACCACCCCGCCGCAGGCCGAGCCCCTCCCCGTGCCGGAGGACTTCCCCGTCGAGTGGCCCGATCCGGCCGATGCCTCCCGTTTCTGGATGCGGGACCGCATGCACTGGCCCGACCCGGTGGCGCCCCTCGCCTACTCCGTCCTCGAGGCGTCGTTCCCCGCCGGGCTGACGTCCGCGGCCCGGACGTTCGGCGCCCCCATGGGCGAGACGGCGATGCGCCGTATCAACAGCTACTTCTACATGGGGATCGCGCCGCCCCCGCCGGCCTCACCCGAGGAGATGGCGGCCGCCGGCGCCCGGTCGACGGCCGCCCTCGACGCCGCCATGGCCCGGATCCGGGACAGCTGGGAGGGCGACTACCTGCCGGAGATCCACCTCCATCTGGTCGCCTGGGAGGCGTTCGACCTCCCCGGGGCGACCATGCCCGAGCTGCTCGGCCACCTCGACGACACCCTGGCCCGCTTCACCCGGCTCATGGAGATCCACTTCCTGGCCGTTCTCCCGGCCTACATGGCCCTGTCCGAGCTCGACGAGCTCCACCGGGAGCTGGAGCTCGGCGAGGGCGCCTTCGACGCCTACAAGCTCGTGGCCGGCTACCCCAACAAGACCGTCGACGTGGGTCACGCGCTCTGGGAGCTGTCCCGCACTGTCCGGACCCAGCCCAAGGTCCTGGCCACGCTGGTCAGCCGGTGGCCGTCCACCGTCGACTGCCTCGGCGCCCTGGCCGTGACGGCGGAAGGGGGCGAGTTCCTGATCGCCCTGCACCGCTACCTCGACGACTACGGCCAGCGGGGCGACAGGTTCTTCGACCTCGACCACCCGTCGTGGGTCGAGGACCCGACGCCGGCCCTCGACCGGCTCCGGGACTTCGTGGCCCGGTCCGACGAGGATGACCCGGCCCGGATCCAGCAGGACCTCGCCGAGGCCCGCGCGCAGGCCCGCGCGCTGGTGCGGGAACAGCTGGCCGGCATTCCCGCCGAGTCCCGCGAGCGCTACGAGTTCCTCCTCGAAGCCGCCTCCACCGGGGTGGTCATCACCGAGGACCACGGTTTCTGGATCGACTTCCGGTCCGCCTACAAGGTCCGCCGGGTCCTCTGCGAGTTCGGCTGGCGGCTCGTTCCCGCCGCCTTCGACTCGCCCACGGACGTGTTCTTCCTCACCCTCGACGAGCTGCGGGAGACGGCCACCGCTGAGGTGACCCCGGACCGGCGGGCGTTGGTCGAGGACCGGAGAGCGGAGATGGAGCACTTCGCCGGTGTCCGTCCCCCCGAGCACCTCGGGACACCGATGCCCCCGCCTCCCCCGGATATGCCTCCGGACCCGTTCATGCGCTCCATGGGGAAGTTCAGCGGCCGCACCTTCGGCGCGCCGCCCCCCGACGAGTCGGCCGCCGACCCGGCGGTGGTCACCGGGCATCCCGGTTCGCCGGGCAAGGTCCGGGGCGTGGCCCGGGTCGTCCGCACCCTGGACGACGCCGGCCGCCTGGCGCCGGGCGACGTGATGGTGGCGGAGACCACCACCCCGCCGTGGACTCCGCTCTTCGCCACCGTGGCCGCGGTGGTGACCGACACCGGCGGGGTCCTGTCCCACTGCGCGGTGGTGGCCCGGGAGTACGGAATGCCGGCGGTGGTGGGCACCCAGAACGGCACCGACCGCATCCCCGACGGCGCGGTGGTGGAGGTCGACGGCGACGCCGGGGTCGTGCGTATCGGTGTCTGAGGAGGACCCCACGGTCCGGGAGGTTCCGGGCGAGGTCGGCCGGGAGGATCGAGGGCAGGACCGACGGGCCGTCCTGGCGGTGATGCTGGGCGCCTGCCTGGCGCCGCTCAACTCCACCATGCTGCTGGTGGCCCTGCCCGAGGTGCTCGACGACTTCTCGGCCGACCTGTCCTCCGGCGGCTGGCTCATCACCACCTACCTGATCGCCGTGGCCGCCCTCCAGACCCCGGCCGGCAAGTTGGGCGACCGCCTCGGGCACCACAAGGTCTTCGCCGGCGGCCTGGTGGCCTTCATGGCGGTGACCGCCGGGGCGGCCGCCGCCCCCAACCTTCCCGCCCTCATCGCCTGCCGGATGGGCCAGGGGATCGCCATCGCCGGGGTGTTCCCCAACGGCTGGGCCATGCTGCGCCGGTCCGTCGCCCCCGACCGCCTGGCCCGGCGCTTCGCCCTGGTCGGATCGGTCCTGTCGGTGTCGGTGGCCATCGGCCCGCCGCTGTCCGGCATCCTGATCGACCTCGGGGGCTGGCGGTCGGTCTTCCTCGTCAACCTGGTGGTGGCGGGCACGGCCCTCGTCCTCGCCCGCCGGATCCGCCCGGCGCCCGTCCCGGAGCGGATCGGAGCCTTCGACCTCGCCGGGGCGCTGAGCTGGGGCGCCCTGCTGGTGGCCACGGCCGGGCTGCTCAACCTGTTCAGCCACGACGGGATCTCCCCGCTGGTCCCCGCCGCCGGTCTGGTGGCCGTGGCCGGCGCCGGCGTCGCCCTGGTGCGCCGGGCGCTGCACCACCCCGACCCCGTGGTGCAGCCCCGCTTCTTCACCCGCCCGGCCTTCGCGGCGGCCAACGCCGGCATCGGTTTCGGCAACCTGGCCTGGTACCTCACGCTGATCGTGGTGCCCCTGGCCCTGGAGGACCGGCCGGGAGCCAGCGGGCTGGGCACGGGCCTCGTCCTGGCCGCCCCCGCCCTGGCCTTCATGGTCTTCGTCCCCCTCGGGGGCCGGCTGGCCGACCGGGTGGGCCGGCGCCGGCCCGCGGTGGCGGGGATGAGCCTCGTGGCCGTCGGCCTCACGCCCCTGCCGGTGGCCGGGGCCGGGATCGCCCTTCCTCTCCTGGTGCCGGCGCTGATGGTGACGGGAGCCGGCCTCGCCCTGGCGTCGTCGGCCATGCAGGCGGCCGCCCTCGACGCGGTGGCGCCGGAGGACTCCGGGGCGGCCAGCGGCGTCTACGCCACCAGCCGCTATCTCGGCTCGATCCTCGGGTCGAGCCTCCTGGCCACGGCCGGGGACCCCACCGGTCGCGGGGTGTTCCTGCTCATCGTGGCCGGCGGGGTGGCCGCCGCCCTGTCGGTCAGCCGCCTCCCCCGGGGCCGGGGCTACGTGCCGGCGGCCGGAACGGCGCCGGCGGCCACCTGAGCGGGGTGCTCGCCGGCGGCGTCGAGCAACGCCACCCCGAAGACGGCCAGGGCCGCCCCGTAGAAGGCGCCCCCCACCCCGTAGACCTCGAAGCCCACCACCAGGGCGATGAGGATGGCGGCAGGACCGACCGTGAGTGAGCGGGGGGCGACGAGCCGGCGGAGCACGAACGCGTCGAGGACCTGGAGGGCGAGGAAGGCGACGGCCAGCCGGAGCGCGCCCGACCCGGAGCCCAGCCCCGCTTCGAGGAGGAGGGCGGGTAGCGACCCGATCAGGATGCCGAAGCCGGGGATGATGCTGAGCGCGCCGACGGCGACCGCCATCACCACGGCGGCGGGGACGCCCTCCAGGCGGCACAGGGCGCCGGCCACCAACCCGGCGACCACCGCCCGGCCCACGCCGGCCAGGGCGTAGGACTGGGCCCGGGAGAAGCCGGTGCCCACCACCGTCCGGAGGCTGGCCTGGACCTCCGGGTCGGGCACCTGCTTGACCGCCGCCCGGGTGACCCGCGGGCCCCAGTAGATGAAGAAGGCGGTGAGGATGCCGCACAGGAGGAAGGTGCTGGCCCGGGACGGCACCTCGGACCCCAGCCCGCTGGTCGGGTCGGACAGCCGGTCGAGCAGCTCCCGGACCCGGGCTTCGAGGCGGAAGTCGCGGGCCAACGGGCCGGTCCGGTCCGAGCGCTCCAGCTCGGCGGCGGCCTGGGGGGCCACCCGCTCCAGCCGGTCGTACTGGTTGCCGAGGTCGGCCAGGAGCCCGCCGGCCACGCTCGCACCGGCGGCGCCGACGAGGAGAAGGGCCACGGCGACGGCCACGCCCCGGGGCAGCCGGCGTCCCAGGGCGGAGACCAGGGGGGCGACGAGCGAGGCCACCACGGCGCAGGCCACCACCCAGCCGAGGGTGCGGCGGGCGGAGTTGGCCACCCCGAAGGCGACGGCGGCGGTGGCCGCCGCCCCGAGGACGACGGCCATGGTCTCGGGGCCGACGGTGACCCACAGCGTCCGCCCGGGTTGCGCCACGGCTCCCTACGATACTGCTGTGACGCATGTGGAAAGTGGGACACCGGTTCAAACCCTGTTCCTCCGGCTCGACCTGCGGTCCGGGGCCTGGATCGCGGTGAGCCTGTTCGTCGCCCTGGCGCTGGTCGGCTTCCTGCGCAGCGTGCCCGACAGCCTGACCAAGGTCGGCGTGGGCATCCTCCTCGCCTTCGCCCTCGACCCGGTGGTGCTCAAGGTCCAGGCGGCGCTGCGTTGCTCGCGGGCCACGGCCGTCGCCCTGGTGGGCACGGCGGTGGTGGGCCTGTTCGCCGTCCTCGTCCTCTTCCTGGGTCCCCCGGCCGTGGACCAGGCCCGGCGCTTCGGCCGGGAGCTCCCGGCCACGGTGGAGGAGCTCTACGACCTCCCGCTGGCCGGCGGCCTGCTGCAGCGGGCCGACGTCGCCTCCAAGGTGCGGGACTGGGCCAGCGACCTGCCCGCCCGCGTCGACACCGAGGCGGTCACCCGGACGGCCCGGAGCATTCTCGACGGGGTGCTGTCCGGCCTGGTGGTCGTGTTCGTGGGGATCGCCGTGCTGGTCGACGGCGACCGCCTCGTCCGCCGGCTCAAGGCCGCCATCCCCGACCGGATCGAGCCCCGGGCCGTCCGCGTGGGCCAGGTCTTCTACCGGACGATCGGGGCCTACTTCTCGGGCTCGCTGCTGGTCGCCTCCCTCAGCGGCACCTTCGTCCTCGCCGTCGGCCTCGCCTTCGGCGTGCCCCTGGCGCCGGCCGCCGCCCTGTGGATGCTGGTGGCCAACCTCATCCCCCAGGTCGGCGGGCTCCTCGGCGGCGGGTTCTTCGTCCTCCTGGCCGTCTCCCAGGGCGTCACCACCGGGTTGATCTGCCTCGTCCTGTTCCTCGTCTACCAGCAGATCGAGAACCACGAGATCCAGCCGGCGGTG
>JBOGFO010000472.1:0-3318 GCA_050743445.1 Acidimicrobiia bacterium | reverse complement strand
CCTTGAACGTGCCCGGCTCCGACTCGTCGGCGTTGCACACCAGGTGAAGGGGCCGGACGGTCTGGGCCGCCACCGCCGCCCACTTCCGGCCGGCGGGGAAGGCGGCCCCGCCCCGGCCCACCAGCTTGGAGTCGGTCACCTCCCGGATGACCCCGGCGGGACCGAGCGCCATCGCCTGGCGCAGGGCGGCGTAGCCACCGTGGGCCCGGTAGTCGTCCAGGTCCGTCGGGTCGACCACTCCCACCCGGCGGAGCAGGACCAGGGAAGGGTCACCCCGCTGGGGAACGCAGGCCGCCACCTCGGGCTCGTCGGGGGCGGCGGCGGCACCGCCGTCGACTGCGGCCGTCACGGTGTTCCGGGTCGCCGGGGCCAGAACCGCCTCGTGGCGCGCCTGGCCGTAGTCGACCACCAGGGCGGCCGGGGCCCGTTCGCACAGGCCGAGGCACGGGCTCTCCTCCACGACGGCGTCCGGGCCGCCGGACAGCCCCTCGGAGAGCTCGCCGGCGCCGACCATGCGGCAGGCCAGGTCGACACAGACATGGACGACCCGGGTCGGCCGGGGCTCCATCGAGAACAGGCCGTAGAAGGACGCCACGCCGTGGGCTTCGGCCGGGGCCACGCCCAGGCGCCGGCAGACCTCGTCCAGCCCGCCGGGGCTGATCCAACCGGTGACGTCGTGGATGGCGTGGAGGGCCGGCAGCAACAGGTGGCGGGCCTCCGGTCCGGGGACGGTGCCGTTCAGGAGCCGGTCGAGGGCGGCGGCCTCGACCGGGCTGGGGTTCTCCCCTCGGAAGCGGAGGTCGCTCAAACCCGCTCCACCCTGACCGCCGCCGCCTTGAACTCGGCCGTGCCCGAGCGGGGGTCGGTGGCATCGATGGTCAGCTGGTTGGTGTCCACCTCGTCGGGGAAGTGCATGGTCATGAACACGAGCCCGGGCACGAGGCCGGTGTCGATGCGGACCGGGGCCTCGACCGAGCCGCGCCGGGACGTCACCCGGACCTTGTCACCGTCGGTCACCCCGAGGGCGACGGCGTCGGCCGGGCTCACATCGAGCGTCTCCCCGCGGCGCAGGGGCGAGTTGAAGCTGCCCGACTGCACCCCGGTGTTGTAGGAGTCGAGCCGGCGCCCGGTGGTGAGGCGCAGGGGGTACTCGTCGTCCAGCGCCTCGACCGGCAGCTCGTGCTTCGTGGCCGAGAAGGGCGCCAGCCGGCCCCGCTTCGCCGGGTCGTCGTCCCACAGCCGGCCGTGCAGGAACGACGGCTCCAGTCGGTCCTCGGAGAAGCAGGGCCACTGGATCCCGCCCAGCTCCTCGAGCCGGCGGTAGGTCATCCCGTTGTGCATGGGCGAGAGCGAGCGCAGCTCGTCCCAGACCGCCTCGGCCGAGATCCCGGCCGGTCCGGGGGAACCCGGCCGGTCGTAGGACCAGGGGTGACCCAGGCGCCGGGCGATGTCGAGCAGGATCTCCATGTCGTCCCGGGTCCCCTCCGGGGCGTCGATGGCCTTGCGCACCCGCTGGACCCGCCGCTCGGAGTTCGTGACCGTGCCCTCCGACTCGCACCACGCCGCGCTGGCGGGGAGCACCACGTCGGCCAGCTGCGCCGTCTTCGTGAAGAAGATGTCCTGGACGATGAGATGGTCGAGGCCCTCGAGGAGATGGATCGTGTGGCTGACGTCCGCCTCCGACTGGGCCGGGTTCTCGCCCAGCACGTACAGGCCCCGCAGGTCGCCCCGACCCATGGCCTCGAACATCTGGGTGAGGTGCCATCCGTATTCCGGTGGGATCGAGCTGCCCCAGGCACCGTCGAAGCGGGCCCGCACCCCGGGGTCGAGGATGTCGGCGAAGCCGGGGAGCCGGTCCGGGATGGCGCCCATGTCGCCGCCGCCCTGGACGTTGTTCTGGCCCCGCAGGGGGCTGAGCCCGGCCCCGTAGCGGCCCACGTGACCGCAGAGCAGGGCCAGGTTGATGAGCGTGAGGACGTTGTCGACGGCGTTGTGGTGCTCGGTGATGCCGAGCGTCCAGCACAGCTGGGCCCGGTCGGCGCGGCCGTAGGCGGAGGCCACCTCCTGAATCAGGGCCGCCGGCACCCCCGTCTCGGCCTCGGCCCGGGGCAGGGTCCACTCGTCGACACAGGCGGCGAACTCGTCGAAACCGGTCGTCCCCTTGTCGATGAAGCGGCGGTTCTCCAGCCCGTGGGCCAGGATCTCCCGGGCGATGGCGTGGGCCAGGGCGATGTCCGTCCCGACGTTCAGCGGCAGGTGGGCATCGGCGAACTGGGCCGTCGACGTGCGGCGCGGGTCGACCACGAACACCTTGGCGCCCCGGCGCTTCGCCTGGATGACATGGTGGAAGAAGATCGGATGGGTTTCCCGCGCGTTGGAGCCCCACATGATCACCACATCGGCGTCCTCGATCTCCCGATAGGAGCTGGTGCCGCCTCCCGCCCCGAAAACTGTCGCCAGACCGACGACGCTCGGAGCGTGTCAAGTACGGTTGCAGGAGTCGATGTTGTTCGTGCCGATGGCCACCCGCATGAGCTTCTGGGCGAGGAAGTTGACCTCGTTGGTGGCCTTCGAGCACGAGAACATCCCGATCGCCTGAGGGCCACGCTCGTCCCGGACACGGGCCAGGCCGCGTGCCGCGGTGTCGAGAGCCTCCTCCCAGGACGCCTCCCGCAGGAGCCCGTCCCGACGGACCATCGGTTGGGTAAGGCGCTCATAGGTTCGCATTGTCATAACATATCGCTTCCCCCCGCCCCCGAACTACGTCAGACGGCCATTTCACTGCCCCGGACACGCGGAGAGGAAACCGGACATCCGGCACGAATTCCTTTAAACACGGCTTTACGTCGCTTTACGTTCCCCCCGGTTCGTTCTGCCCGAATGCCGCACAGCGAGGAGTATTGCCGGAAGTGCACAAACGACCGGGGATCGGACTGATGGCGACGCTTGCCGTCGTCTGCGCGTCTCTCCTCCCGACGACGGGAGCCGGGGTCTCGCAGGCGGGGGCGAACGCGGCCACGTCCAACTCGGGACAGGGCTACTGGCTGGCGGGCGCCGACGGCGCCGTCTACGGGTTCGGCGCCGCCGGGGACTTCGGTGACGTCGCCGCCGCCGTGCGCCAGCCCATCGCCGGCGCCGCCTCCACCCCCAGCGGGGACGGGTACTGGCTGGTGGGGAGCGATGGCGGCATCTTCAGCTTCGGCGACGCCGGCTTCTACGGCTCCACCGGGGCGGCTCAACCAGCCGATCGTGGGCATGGCCTCCACCCCGACGGGCAACGGATACTGGTTCGTGGCCGCCGACGGCGGCATCTTCAGC
>JBOGFO010000471.1:0-4165 GCA_050743445.1 Acidimicrobiia bacterium | reverse complement strand
CGGTGGTGGCCTTCTCCTATCCGTCGGAGAGCCCACCCATCCGGGACCTGAAGCGCGACGGCATCCCCGTGCTCTTCGTCGACCCCCACCCCATCGAGAAGGCCACGACGCCTGAGGCTGACGAGCTGGTGAGCCCGCTGGTGGCCAGCAGCTCGCAGAGCGAGGTCCTCGGGAACGACGCCGACGGCCCGTTCATCCTCTCCGCCGTGCTCAACGCCAGCGCCGTGTCCGACCAGCCCGGCGGGATGGAGCTCGTCACCTCGCGCCTCGGCGTGGTCGGCAGCGCCGGGATCGCCTCCAACCGCCTGATCGACAGCTTCGGCAACCGTGATTTCGTCACCGGCCTGGTCCAGTGGATCGGGCGGGAGGACGACGTGATCTCGGCGGGCCGCGCCTACGGGGGCGTCCACAAGGTCGTGCTCACCCGGGCCCGGCGCGATGACCTGGTCCGCTCGGGCATCGTGTTCCCCTCGCTGGCCTTCCTCGTTCCCCTCCCGGTGGCGCTCATGCGCCTGAAGCGAGGGTGATGCCGGTGCGGGCGCTGGCCGCCCTGGCCGTGACCCTGGCCGTCGCCGCCGGCTGCTCATCGGGTGGTGACCGTGCGCCGGCGGAGGAGGCGGCCGCCCCGACCGGCCCGAACACACCCGGCGTCTTCACCGTCGTCGACCTCACGCCGGCCGAGGTCCACCGG
The DNA here is from genome assembly GCA_050743445.1 of Acidimicrobiia bacterium. Taxonomy (GTDB): domain Bacteria; phylum Actinomycetota; class Acidimicrobiia; order IMCC26256; family BP-133; genus CAWBJP01. Next base: position 3,474 of record JBOGFO010000471.1, on the reverse strand, counting down.
ATCAGCGTCGAATCGAAAGGCCAACAGGTGGCCCTGGTGCGGTCCACGGCCGCCACCTGGCTGGCCGAGCCCGGGACGTCCGAGCTGGTCAGCGGCCTCATGGCCGAACGGGACACCGAAGTCCTGCCCCTGTACGCCTACCGGCGTCTCGACGCCGACCCGCAGCGGCCCGACTTCGGCCTCCTCGACCCCGAGCTGGTCGTCCGCGTCCAGGATGCTTCGGGAGCGGAGCAGACGATCTCGGTGGGGGGCGCCACCTTCTCGGACGCCGGCTACTACGCCAGCCGCGGCGACGACCCCCGCGTCTACCTGCTCGTCCGCCGCTCGGTCGACGACCTACGCTCGCTGGTCAGGGCCGAGCGGGTGAACTCACCGCGCTCCGCGCTGGAGAACGAGATCCTCAACGAGAGCCCCGACGCCGATCCGGAGGAGGTCACCAACCCGTGGCTGGCCCAGGTCCTCGAGGAGGCCTCGCCATGACCGTCCGGGGGGCGGCGCGGCGCCTCGTGGTCGTGCCGGCCGTGGTCCTGGCGCTGGTGGCCGCAGGCTGTGGTGGGGAGGACGGCCCGCCCGACGTGGCCGCCACCGTGGCCGGCACCGACATCCGCTCGGATCGGGTGGAGCGCCTGACCACCCAGTGGGTTGAGAGTGAATCCAGCCAGGCCATCGCCGCCGAGAAGAACGCTCCGGTGGAGCGCAAGGCGGCGACCAAGCTTGTGCTCGGCTTCGTGATCCGCAGCCAGTTCCTGGAGCATCTGGCCGCCCAGATGGGGATCGAGGACAATCCGAGCGCCCTGGAGGCCGTGGCGCCCGGGGAGGTGCCGGCGGCCGAGTTCGAGGCGGCCGGTTGGTCGCAAGCCGACTTCGAGCAGTCGCTGCGGGACGCCCGGATCTCCAAGGCCATCGGCGGGAAGGTGTTCCCCAAGGTGGCGGTGTCGGAGGTCGAGCTGCGCCAGAAGTACGACCGCAGCGCCGAGTTCTTCAACCAGACCTGGCAGTCCCAGATCCGGATGGCCTACTTCGACGCCGAGGCGCCGGCCCGGTCCCTCGGGGAGCGGGCGGTCGTGGGCGACGCCTTCGACACCGCCGCCCTGGAGCTGGGGGCCCGCCAGGCGGGCAGCCTGGGTGTGGTCAGCCCGGTTACGCCCCTTCCGGCTCCGGTGCTCGAGGCCATCGCCGGCCTCCAGACGGGCCAGGCGAGCGACCCGATTCCCGGTGGTGGCGGGTTCATGGTGCTGGTGGCCGACAGCCGGGAGGACCGGGCGGCCATGACCTTCGACCAGGCCAAGCCGGAGCTCACCCGGGTCCTCGAGGACGAGGCGCGCCAGAAGCTGTTCTTCGAGTGGTTCAACAAGCAGCTGCGCGACGCCGAGGTGGACGTCTCCGGCTACTACGGCACCTGGGATCCGGCCAGCCAGTTGGTGACCTGACATGCGGACGTCGATCAAGACCCCGGGAAGGATCGTGAGTGCCGCCGCCATGGCCGTCGTTCTGGCGGTCACCCTCGCCGGGCCGGCTCTGGCCCACTCGGACGGGCGGGTCCAGCTCTGGGTCGACCGCCTGGCGCTCCAGCCCGGAGCGGGCATCGACTGGACCCTGACCGTCGACATGGTCGACGCCGACTCCGGCACGCCCCAGCCCGGCTTCGACGTCGCCGTGGAAGGCCGCGACGAGGCCGGGCACTCTTTCGCGCCGGTACTCATGACCGACGCGGGCCGGGGTCGGTACACCGCCCAGGTGGCGGCCGATCCGGGCCGGTGGTCCATGGATCTCCGGGGCGATTCCCTGCCCGGTGGGACCCCGGGGGTTCCGCTGCGCAAGTCGTACTCGATGGTCCTCGAGGCCGGGAAGGACCTGACCATCGAGACCGCGGCGAGCCCGGGTGGTGGGTCCGGCTCGGGCGGGATCGGGAGCGGGGTGTTGGTTGGAGCGGTGTTCGCGGTCGTGGTGGGGGCTGGGCTGATCCTCGCCCGCCGGCGCCGGCCCCGGATGGTCGACGCTTGCGTCGGCCGGCGACCGGGGCAGGGGCCCCCGGTCGCAGAGCGATGAGCCGCCAGGCGAAGAGCCATGAACATGGCCCCGGCCGGACGGTGAGGGAAAGGGACCCCATGGACACCCGATGTCTGCACCTCGGCCGGCTGGCCCTCGCCGTGGTGGCCGTCCTGGCCCTGGCCGCGCCCGCCGGCGCCCAGAGCCCCCAGCCGCAGGTCAAGATCGAGCGGGGCGAGCGGACCGGCCAGACCCCACTGTGGCTCCCGGTGCGGGTGACGGTGACCGAAGCCGGCGGCGCGCCCTTCAGTGTCGACCACCTCGTCTTCGTCATCGCCCGCGACGTCCGGGGAGAAGAAGCCGGGCCGTTCGAGCTGGGCACCCTCGAGCTCGAGAGTCCCAGCGGGCGTGGCGTCCACGAAGGGTTCGTCATCGTCCCCTACGGCGGGACGTGGACCATCACGGCCACGGTCAACGAAGCTGCCGCCGGCTCCGAAGGGCCCGCTGCCCTCCTCGGGCGGGGCAGTGCCGACCTGGTGGTCGACGCCCCCGTTCCCCCCGTGGGCACGGCGACGGCGGACTCGGCGGGCACCACCCGGGCCAGCGAACCGGTCAAGGTCGCCGTCCTGTGGCTCCACAACCTGGCGGCGATCCTGTGGGGCTCGGCCATCGCCCTCCTGGCGCTGCTCGCCCTCCCCGGCGGGCGCCGCTTCCTCTCCGAATCCGGCACCACCATCCTCGACGGGCGGCTCGACAAGATCGTCCGCACCGCCTGGTGGCTCACCGGCCTGGTGGTCGCCACCGGCACCTACAACCTGGTGAACTCCGTCGCCTACCGGGTTCCGCTCTCCCCCGAGCAGGCCACCCGGCTGTTCCGGCTTCCCTACGCCCAGCCCTACTACCTGTCCCTCACCGTCAAGCTCCTCGCCTACGCGGTGATGATCGGCGCCACCGTCCCCCTCATCCGGGAAGCGCGCCGGCGGGCGGCATCGGCCGGGGCCGGCACGGGGAACGGCGCGGCGCGCACCGTCGGCCTCGACGACGACCCGTCCCCGTGGGAGAACCCCCAGACCCGCTCGGAGACCGGAGGCAGCCGGGTGGTCCTGCGCCGCCGGTCCGCCGCCCAGGCGGCCGTCGAAGCGGACTGGGCCCCGGACGGCCAGAGCGGTCCGGCCCGCGGCCTGGTGACGCTCATGGTCGCGGGCGCGGCGGTCATCATCACCGCCGTCACCCTCCTCAAGTACTTCCACCTGCTGGGCGAGGTCTCCCGCCTGAGCGGCTGACCGCGCCTTGGTCAGATCAGACGAGGCGGTCGCGGCCGACCCAGTAGGGCGCCCGGAGAGCCTTCTTGTCGACCTTGCCGATGGTCGTCTTGGGCAGGTCGGTGACGAAGTCGACCGACTTCGGCTTCTTGTAGCCGGCCAGCAGGGAGGCGGCGAAGGCCATGACCTCGGCCTCGGACAGGCGGGCACCGGCGGCGGGCAC
>JBOGFO010000470.1:0-7461 GCA_050743445.1 Acidimicrobiia bacterium | reverse complement strand
TCGGGTCCCAGGTAGCGGGCGATCGAGCGGACCAGGCGCCCCAGAGCCTCCCGGTCGAGCTGGTCCTCCCGGCCGAAGCTGTGGATCACCTCGGCCACCGGGCTACCCGTCTCGGGACGGCGCACGTTATGGGCCAGCTGCACGTAGCGCACAACCGACCCGTCCTTGTTCCGCCGCTGGATCGTCCGCAGATACATGCTCACACCATACGGCAACCTCCACCAACAAAAAGGGATCCCCGCGCTAGTCGTGTGCCTACACGATCCCGAACGCAGCCACGGGCTCGACCCCCATGACCAGCCACTTCGCATCACAGCATGCCTACATCAGCCCATCAACTGCGGAACCCCGGTCCATCTCGCGGCCATGACCGGCATGCGACGGGGGGAGGTGCTCGGCCTTCGGTGGGGCGATGTGCACTTCCAGGCGAAGACCCTCGCGGTGCGGCACACGATCATCTCCGTCGCCTACGAGGTGCGGGAGTCGACGCCGAAGTCGCACCAGGCGCGGGTCATCGACCTTGATGCCGCCACCGTGGATCTGCTCCGAAGCCAGGCGATCCGCCAGGAGACTGAGCGGCATGAATGGGGCCCCGGTTACCAGGAGAACGACCTCGTCTTCCGCCGCGAGGACGGTTCGCCCGTACACCCCGAATCCCTCTCGGACGCGTTCGAGACCGAGGTCGAGCGATCTGGGCTGCCCAGGATCAGACTGCACGACTTGCGGCACGGCCACGCCACGATCGCCTTGCGGGCCGGGGTGCCCGTCAAGGTCGTCAGCGAACGGCTCGGCCACGAGAATCCTGCCTTCACGCTCAAGCAGTACGCCCACGTGATGCCCGGCATGCAGGCGGAGGCAGCCGCTCTCGTCGCCTCCCTGGTCAACCCGCCCGCTGCTTAGTCTTGAGGACAATCCGCTGCGAAGCAGCGGGGCGGCAGCGCCTCGGCCGCCAGGCCGGGGCGTTCCTTTCGAGTCGCCTCCAGCGCCTCAATTCGCAGACCAGCGGAGCCGTACTGCGGTCCACCCACGTGTAGGCAACTCGGCAGTCTCTCCCGAGCCGGGGGCTGAACGCCTGCAGGGGGCCGAGACCGTCGAGGGCGACCAGCGTCCTGCCGCGCAGCTCCTGGAGGTGATCGGTGAAAGGCGACTGTGGCCGTACGGGCGCAGCCGGAGTGAGCTGCAGGTACCCGACCAGGGCGCCACCGTCCTGGCCGCCCTGGCTGTCCACCAGCTCGCCGAGTTCCTGCGTGCCCACCTGACCCCGACCTCCCGGGTCCGGCTTTGCGCCGACGAACCCGACAGCGATGCGCAGATCGTCGTCCCGTGAGCATCGCTGGCGGTCACTGGCGGAGCCGAGGAGGAAGCCAGATCATCCCCCGCCGGGCCAGTTGGGCGGCTCAGAAGAGCGGGCTGGCCGGCGACCGGTGCAGCCAGACCCCGTGGCGTTCACCGGCCGCAGGCGCCCCGACCGTCGCCGTCCTCCTCATTAGGATCACGAGCGTGGCGGTGACCGAAGGCGGGTTCGGCCTGTGGGCCGTGCGACTGGAGCAGGCCAGCCAGGCGCTCCACCCCGAGGCCCGGTGGCTGGCGGCGGACGTGGGCGGCCCATTCGACGCTGTGAGCCGCATGGCGGTGTCCGACGTCTGGGGCGGGCCGTTCGCTGATCAGCTTCGAGGAGCGGTCCGCTACCTGGACCACCAGCTCGTCGGGTGGGCGGAGCACCTCGGCCGGCTGCAGGGAGCCTTGGAGCGCGCGGCCTGGGAGGTGGAGGGCGCCGCCCGTCTGGAGGCCGCCGGGGTCGTCCCCCAGTTCGATGTGCTGGGTGCTCTCGCTCCATGGCGCCGGTGGCCGGCACCTTCGGCATCGCTTCCGTTCGACTGGGGGTGGGGCGGCCCGGGAAGCGGCGGCTTCGTATGGGTGGATCCCGACCGGGCCCGCCAGCTGGCCGAGGGGATGCGGATCACCGCCGAGCAGCTGCGAAGCGCCCGGAACCGGGTGGCTACCGCTCTCGCTCCGGTGGGGATCGATACGCCGTTGTTCCTCGAGCCGATCGCCAGCGGTTTGGAGGAGATTGCGGACGAGATCGACCGCCGGGTGACGCTGTTGGAGCAGGTCGACCGGGAGCTGGCCGGAGCCTTCCGGGACCTGGCGGCCGGCCTGGGGTTCCCGGGAAGTCTCGCCCCGCCCAAGACGTTCGATCCGGCCGACCCCATTGGCTCGTCGCTCGCCGGGTTGCAGGCCGGCGCCAACGCTGGCCCGGGCCGTCAGGCGACCCAGGTGAAGGAGGCCGACCCGGTCTCCACCTCGACCGGCAACTACCTCTACGAGGCGGTCGATCTGGCTCAGCCCGCCCGGGGGATCCCGACGGTGTTCGCCCGGACGTATAACAGCCTCCGAGCGGGCCTCGACGGGCCGTTGGGGTTCGGCTGGACGCATTCGTTGGGCACCCGGCTGCTGGTCGATGTTGCCGAGGTGACGGTCGTCTGGGCGGATGGCCACGAAGAGAGCTATGGCGGCCAGGAGGGCGCAGCCTTCGTTCCGCCATCGGGCGTGCACGACGTGCTCCGGCAGACGGGCGGCGGCTTCGAGCTGGCGGCCAAGGCCGGCGTCGTGCACCGCTTCGATGCCGGCGGGCGCCTGGTGGCACTGATCGACCCGTCCGTCAACACCAGCGTCTTGGAGTACGGCGACGGGAGCTTGGTCCGCATGATCGATGCCTCGGGCATGGCCACCACGTTCGAGCACGACGAGAGCGGTCGGATCACCGTCGTGAACGGGGTGCTGGGCCGACGGTGGACGTACGCCTACAGCCGGCGTGGCGATCTGGTGGCGGTTACTGACCCGGAGGGCGGTGTCACCGCCTACGGGTATGACGACGACCACCGGCTCGTTGCCATCACCGACGCTGAAGGCGCAATCGTCGTGCGCAACACCTACGACGGCGTCGGCCGAGTCGTGGAACAGCGAGACGGGGCCGGCGGCCGCTGGCGGTACCGTTACGAACCGGCGGCGACGGTGGTCACCGACCCGCTCGGCCACACCACGAGGTTCCGCTTCGACGACCGGTACCGCACAACGGCCGTGATCGACGCCAACGGCGCCACCACCCGCTTCTCCTGGGACGAGGCCTCCAACCTCGTCGCCGTAGAGGACGCAACCGGGAGGACGTCCCGCTTCACCTACAACTCGAGGGGCGATCCGACGAGTGCCGAGGGCCCAGGGACCGCCCCGGTCCGCTTCGAGTGGGACAGCGAGGGCAATCTCACCGGCATCGTCAGCGCCGAGGGGCAGCTGGCCGAGTTCACCTGGGACGACACATCCCGGCCCGTCCGCCACACCTCCCCAGCCGGGATCGTCACCACCATCGCCTGGGGGGACGACGGCCTCCCGGAGTCCGTGCGTAAGGGTCGCGAGGCCACCACCCGCTACAGCTTCGACGGCGCTGGCCGCCCCGCCTCGATCACCGATCCGCTCGGAGCCGTGACCACGGTCGAGTTCGACGCCGCCGGGCGGCCGGCGGCCGAGGCCCATCCCGGCGGGGAACGGATGACGTTCGCCTGGGACTGCTGCGACCGGCTCGTGGCCGTCACCGACGAGATCGGGGCCACCACCCGGTGCACCTACGACCGCTGCGGGCGGCTCGCCTCGATCACCGACCCCCTCGGCCGGGTCACCCGATACGCCAACGGTCCCCTCGGCCTGCTCGCCTCGGTGACTGACCCCCTCGACCGGGACACCACCTTCGACTACGACCCTTGTGGCCGGCTGGTGGGTCGCACCGACGGCCGAGGTGAGAGGGTCTCCTTCTCCTACGACCCCGCCGGCCGCCTGATCAAGATTGAAGCCACTGGCACCGTCCCGATCACCTACGGCTGGGACGCCGCTGGTCGCCTCGTCTCTATGAGCGACGCCGCCGGACAGAGCGCCTGGGAGCTGGACAAGGCCGGACGCCCGACCGTCGAGCACCGCCCCGACGGGATCGTGCTCGCCCACGGCTATGACACGCTCGGCCGGCGGAAGCGGCTCGAGCTCCACCGGGCGGATTCCCACCTGGGTACATGGGAGTACGGCTTCGACCCCGACGGGCGGATCACCAGCGTGCTCGACCCGTCGGGGCAGACATCGCTCCTCGTCTACGAGGCCGCCGGAAGGCTGGCGTCTCTTCGCCAGGCCAATGGCGTGACGACGGTATGGGAGTACGACCTGGCCGGGCAGCCGATCCGCCTGAGCCACACCAGGCCGGATGGGACCGTGCTCTCGGCCTGGACGAACACCTTCGACGCCGACGGCAACCTCATCCGATCGCAGCACATCCACGCCCACGAGTCGTCCGCCGCCGTGGAGACCTTCAGCTACGACCACCTCGGGCGCTTGGTCTCCACCAGCAACGGCAACGGTTCAGAGGCTTTCTCGTGGGACCGCGGCTCCAACCGGACCGGTGCCGACGCCAACGGCTCGGCGGTTGTAACGAGCTTCGACGACGGCGACCAGCTGACCTCCTCGGGATCCTGGATGTACCGACACGACGAAGCGGGCAATCTAGTCGAACGCAACGGTGGCGAGGAGGCGCCCCTCGCCTGCGCGTATGACGCCCTTGGCCGTGTCATCGAACTGCGAACCGGCAACGAGGTCGTGACCTTCGGCTATGACGGCCTCGGTCGGCGAGTCACTCGCACTGCCAACGACGGGATGACCACCCGGATCATCGACGGCGCCAGCCTGATCGCCGAGGTCGACGTAGATGGCACCACCAGGCTCGAGACGACGGCCGGCCTGCTCGTCCTCCACCGCGACGGACCCTCCGTCCGGTCCTACCTCCACGCCGACATCAACGGGAACGTCAGCGACGTGACCGAGGACACTGGAGCCGTCGTCGCCCGGTTCGCCTACACCCCCTTCGGCATCCGTCGCACGGTGCAAGGGGAGCCGGGCGTAACAGCTCCATTGGGCTTCTGTGGCACGCTCGGCGTCCGGGAAGAGGCCGGAGGCCTTCTCGATATGCGGGCGCGCCTCTACGACCCCGCTGTCGGTCGATTCACCAGCCCCGACCCGTGGCCCGCCTACCTGCCCGAGCCGGTCACGCTGAACCGCTACCTCTACGCCCTGGGCGACCCGATCTCGCAGGTCGACCCCTTTGGCCTCTTCTGCTGGACCGGGAAGAACAAGCACGGGAAGTGCCGGGGCCTCGACGACGTGGTGGAGCGGGGACGGGACATCGTTCGGGAGGCTGCCCCGGTGCTCTCAACCGTCGGCACGGTTGCCAGTGCGGCTGCGGTCGTTGCAGCGGGCGCTTCCGCAGTTTGCCCGCCCTGCATACCGGTGACCGGTCCTGTTGCCGTCGGCTTGAAGATTGTAGGTACGGCGGCCTCTGTCGTGCCAGCACTCGCCGTTGGTGCGACGTGCATCGGTGAGGGCGTGAGTTTCGACTGTGCGGTGGGGCTGGCCAGCAGGGCCGCCATGTTCCCAGTCAGAAGACTCGTGGATCAGGTCGTACCCCGGTTTGTCCTCGATGAGGAACTCGCCGGACCCATCGCCACATTCGGCAAGAGGGTGGCGGGCCTGTTGCTTAAAGGGACCACCTCCGCCGGCAAGATGCTCCGCGAGGAGAAGTGATGGGAACGATCGGCTTCGGCGCCTTCCTGCTTGCCCTCGGGGTGTTCTTCCTCTTGGACGGGCGCTCCGAGAACCGCTTCGGCCGTTCCGTCGGCCGGTCAGCCGAAGGCGAGCGGATCGGCGGGACACTCATTGCAGCAGCTGGCATGGTCATGATCGCCCTCGGGGTGATCGTCATGATTGCCGGCCTCTTCGCCGTCTGGCTGTGAGGACGCCACCTTCTTCGCCTCACAAGCAGGCGCTGCGGGTACGAGAGAGAGTGACCTCGTCTTCCGCCGGGAGGATGGGTCCCCGGTCTCTCCCGATTCCTTCAGCCAGGCCTTCGACACTGAGGTCCGGCGATCGGGCCTCCCTCGTATCCGCCTGCACGATCTGAGGCACAGTCACGCCTCGGTTTGGCGGGCCGGGGTGCCCGTCAAGGTCATCAGCGAACGCTCGGCCACGAGAATCCTGCCTTCACGCTCAAGCAGTACGCCCACGTCATGCCCGGCATGCAGGCGGAGGCAGCCGCTCTCGTCGCCTCCCTGGTCAACCCGCCCGCTGCTCAGTCTTGAGGGCAACACGCTGCGAAGCAGCGGGGCGGCAGCGCCTCGGCCGCCAGGCCGGGGCGTTTCCTTTCGAGTCGCCTCCGGCGCCTCGCTACCGCCCTCCCTCGCTCCGCTCGCTCGGTTGCTACCGGGACGGCTGGTCAGGCTCTTCTGCTCTACGAGGCGAGCCAGTCGGCGTCGAGGAGCGGAGCGCTCACCCGGCCGATCTCCTTGACCGTAGCGAGGTCCGAGGCCTCCACCACGCCCAAAGTCATGCGGGTCTTGGCGTCCTTGACCAGGAGGCGCTCACCGTCTGGCGACCACACGACCGGCCGCCAGTCCCTGAGGATCGGCCGGTCGTTGCTGGCCGGGTCGATGAATACGGTCGCCTGCTGCTCCTCGTCCATCACCGCCATCCACCGCTTTCCCCAGGTGAAGAGACCAGGGTCCCCGGAAAGCGCGATCTCCGAGACCGAACCGTCGGGGCGGACGACGACAACCGCCGGCGAGCGGCCGGGCGGGGTGCCGGCTGCAAGGTCCCCGCCCGGTACGGGGCGCAGACGGATGGCCGCGGCCTCGCCGTTCGGTCCCCAGTCCGTGGTGGCCAGCGGGCCGTCACCGGGTCGGGCACGATACAGCGTCCTCCCGCTCTTGCGACCTGGGTCCCAGATCCTCAGCTCGCCGACCAGCGGAGTCGTGCTCCGGTCCACCCAGGTGTACGCAACCCGGCAGTCGCTGGCAAGGCGGGGGCTAAAGGCCTGCAATGGGCCGAGACCGTCGATGGGGACCAGGGCGCCGATGCGCACCTCCTGAAGGTGATCGGTGAATCCGACTTCCGGCTGACCGGCGGCGACCACCACGTGATCGGCACAGGCGCCGACGTTGCTCACCCGCTTCGTCGGAGCAAGCAGCTCAAGGGTAGGAGGTGCGAGGCGCAGGTCGTAGAGCCGGCCGTTGTTGCCGCTCTCATCGCCGACCACGACGTAGAGACGGCCGGCGGGTTTCTCTCCGGGTGTCGCTTCGAAGGTCGCCGCCTCGGACCTGAGCTTGAGCGGCGCCGCCTCTGGCGACGCGGTCCTGACCGTCGCCTGACAGCCCGACATCGCGAGCATCATCACGGAGGCGACCGCGCATGCCGTCGGCCCCTTCATGTCAGCCTCTACAACCGAACGGGTTGCTGCAAAAGTGCTCCACTGACGCCGAATAGTAGAACTGTGACGGGTCGACCGGCTTCGTGTTCGGGAACTCGAAGAGGCCTTCCACTACCGAACCCTGGAAGTCGGCGCTGCCATTCCAGCGGCGGCAGGTGGGCCGGCACCCG
>JBOGFO010000469.1:0-4010 GCA_050743445.1 Acidimicrobiia bacterium | reverse complement strand
CCGTCCCGGCGCCACCGCCGAGGAGTACGACAAGGTGATGGCTCAGCTCGAGCTCCGGCGGGCCGACACGGACGGCTTCCGGGTGCACCGCCTGATCAGGGGATCGTGACCAGATCGCTACCCGGTCGAACCGCCGGGGCGGGAAAGAACCGGGTCATGGATGCACAAGCCGCCAGGAAGCGGCCGGCGCAGGTCCGCGCCGTCGTAGCCACGGTCGTCGTCATATGGCTGATGGCTGCCCTGGCCGTGGGCGCGTTGGTGAACGTCGCGATGGCGGTCGGCGTGGCCGCCGCCATCCTGGCGTCCACCGCCGGAGCCGCTGGCGTCACGCTGTGGTTGGCGACCCGGAACCCCCCGGGCTCGGCGGGCCGCCCGCCACCGGTGCCCCCCGGGGCCCAGCCCGCACGGCGGTTTCCGGTGCAGCTGCTGTTCGCCCGCTGCGAAGGCGAATCGCTGGTCGTCGACGGCCTCCTGGATGGAACGGCACTCCCTCGACGCGGCGCGCCGTTCTCCATGTGCCTGCGCCGTCCGCAATCTCAGCTGGTCGACGACCTCGTGCTCGAGTTCATCGCCCACTCGGTGGAAGACAGTGGATCGATCGAGATCGAGATCGACCCCGAGGATGGTGTCGCGGCCCGGCTGTGCACCGATCGCGGCGACGTTCGCCTGCGCCTCGAGGCGTGGACGGGCCCTCCGCTCGATCCCTGAGAACCCCAGGCCGGCGCCAGACAGTTGTTCCGAGCCCACTTTCCCCGCACCACCGCCGGTTCCCGCCCGGTCGTGACCGAAGCGTTACCAGTGGGACCAGCGGCCGTGACCGTGCCCGGGCACAACTCCGAATCAAGGAGTTCACCTCCACGGAACGCTCGAGGTGACTCTGAACAAGACAAGGAGGATGTCATGTCCGGATCCGAAAGTGCCAAGGGACGGATGAAGGAAGCGGTGGGCACTCTGATCGACGACGAAGAGCTGCAGCACGAAGGGGAAGCGCAGCGAAAGCGCGACGAGGCGGAGCTGCAGACCCGGGGTTGGACGCAGCCGAAAGCGCACCATCCGGCCTGGGAAGAGAGGAATCCCATGGAGCTTGTTCTGCTGGTCACGTTCGCCCGCGAGGGAGCCGCCGGCGCCGGCCGCCGCCGGCTCGAGCAACTGCGTGACTCCGGCGCACTCAAGATCCATACGGTGGCGACCGTGCGCCGCGACGCGGAAGGTCTCTTCGAGGTCGTCGACACGGAGGGGCGTGGCATGGAGGCCGCCGCTACGGGAGGAATCGCCGGCGCGCTGATCGGCGCACTGGTGGGTCCAGTGGGTGCCCTGGTGGGCGGTGTGACCGGCGCCGCCGTCGGCACCGCGGCCGGCTCCGAGGAGGCAGCGGAATCGGAAGGGATCGCCGGTCGGATGACACAGCTCGTCCCGCCCCGCGCCACCGCCCTGATCGCCGAGGTCGACGAGTTCGACGCCGAGGCCGTCGACGTGGCCATGGGGCCCATCGGCGGCGACGTCACCCGGCGCCGGCGCGAAGGAGTGACTTCCTGAACCGACCGGTGCTCGTCCGAGCCCTCGCCGTGCCGGTGGCGCTGTTCGCTCTCGTCGCGGCCGGTGCCTGCGGGGAAGTGGGGTGAGGTCTTCCCGCCCTATGCCTTCACGCTCGCGGGCGACGGCGTGGAGATGGTGCTCGTGGTGAGCCCCGATCCCGTGAGGGTCATGGAGGCGAGCGTGGTGCGGGCGATCGGGCGTCTGGCCCGACGGCCCGTCGATGCCGGCGACGTCCGACCCGATGTCGCCGCCTTCGTCCGCCAGGTTGCCGGCGAGGACTACAAGCACGTCTTCGTGGCCAGCGAGGTCCATACGCTCGAGGAACCCGGCGGGTACTGAGGGCTCCCACCGTCCCGCCCCGGGGGTGTTCGGAGATGTCACAGACGGGGGCTGCTGACTCGTCGTACGGGGTCCAGGCAATCCTCGATCAAGGAGTAGATGATGAACCTCGCGCTGTGGATCGCTGCCGGACTGCTGGCCGTTGTCTTCCTGGCCGGCAGCGCCAAGCTGTTCGTGCCCAAGGAGAAGATGGCCGGCATGGGCGCCGCCAGCCGATGGGTCGAAGACTTCAGCCCCGGTGCCCTCAAGGCCATCGGAGCCGTGGAGTTCCTGGCCGCGGTGGGCCTGATCCTGCCCGCCGCGCTCGACGTCGCGCCGGTTCTGGTGCCGCTAGCTGCTGCCGGCGCGGTGTTGCTGCTTGTTGGCGCGGTGATCACCCGGCTCCGCCGTGGCGAGAAGGTTACCGTCGTGGCCGACCTGGTCTATCTCGCCCTGGCTGCCTTCGTGGCGTGGGGCCGCTTCGGCCCTGAGTCCTTCGCCGGCTGAGCTGGCAGGCGCAGGCGTGGGCAGCTACTCCCCGCCTTGGCGCGAGGGATCGGGGCGGGCCGTGGTCAGCACGAGGTCCAGTTCCATGACCAGGGTGTCGCCCTCGGTGAAAGGCTCACCCCGACCCACCACGTCCCGCTCCAGGGCAGCCTGTGCCTCGTCGTCGAGCCGGGCGGCGTGGGCCGACAGCGGCGTGCTGTGCACGTATTGCCAGAAGAACTCGGCGGGTGGCGGGAGGCGCAGGGTGAGATGACGCGACTCGACTCCGACATCTCGGAACCCGGCGTCGCCGGTGAGGCCGCGAATCACGGCGGGATCGTGGACCGAGAAGACCGTGGTGACGAACTCTGACGCCTCGGGGCCGAGGTGGTCGAGGACCACTTCGTCGATGGCCCGGAACAGAGGCGGGGTGGGTCCCGGCGTGCCGAGGACCATCCGTCCATCGGGGGTGAGAACCCGTCGAATCTCCTGGAGCGCCGCCACCTTGTCGGCGAAGAACTGGAACCCGCACGAGCACAGCACAGCGTCGTACGAGTCATCGGGAACGGGAAGGTGCTCGGCTTGGGCCTGGCGCCACTCGATCGACGTTCCCTCGGGGCTGGCTGCCCGGGCGACCTCCAGCATCCCGGGGTTCATGTCGACCCCGGCCACCGTGCCGGCGGGTCCCACCTCCTCGGCGGCCAGCCGGGCGGCCACGCCTGTCCCGCAGGCGACGTCGAGCACCGTTTCTCCTGGGCTGAAACGGGCCGCCTCCAGGAGCGGCCGGGCGCAGGGTGCACCGATGGCGGGGACGAAGTACCGCTCGTAGTTCTCCGGTGGGTTCGCCCGGTATCTGGTGTAGTGCGGTCTCGGGTGGGGTGTGGTGACTGTTCAACACGCCTCCTTACTGACGGGGCCGGGACCGCTCAGTGGATGCACGACGACGACATCTTGCCAGGGCGCCGCCCGGGTGCACGTCAGTCGCCGGCCACGAAGAAGAGCCAGTCGCCGTCGGCGCCGATCCCGATCCGGTAGCCGGCGTAGCTGCCAAAGCGCGCGAACCGCTTGAAGTCGTCGGGTCCGTAGATCGGGCTGAGATCCTCCCGGGCTTCGCCTGGCACCGTATCCCAGGACTCGTAGTTGTAGGCCCGCGGCCATACGTACTGGGTCACCTGGCCGGCCGGGCGGGAAGCGAACGGCCGGTTGAGGAAATGGACGAGCGCCGCCAATGGCTCTGCTCTACGGCGTGGCCGGTGCCGTCGTCGTCCTGGCGGCGCTGGGGTGGCATCGATCCGGGTCGTGAACGAGTACGAACGGGGCGTGGTCTTCCGGCTTGGACGCGTGATCGACGCCAAGGGACCCGGGCTGTTCTTCATCATCCCAATCGTCGACCGGATGGTGCGAGTGAGCCTGCGGACCGTCACCCAGGACATCCCGCCCCAGGACATCCCGCCCCAGGACATCCCGCCCCAGGACATCATCACCAGGGACAACGTCACCGTGAGGGTGAACGCGGTGACCTACTACAACGTCGTCGACCCGGTGAGGGCGATCATCGCCATCGAGAACTACCGGTACGGCACGTCGCAGGTGGCCCAGACCACATTGCGTAGCATCATCGGCCAGGCCGACCTTGACGACCTCCTGGTCAAGCGGGACGACATCAACCA